>JANXLP010000539.1 GCA_025355125.1 Opitutaceae bacterium
CGCGCCGGCGTCCGCCAAATCTACGGCTCCGCGTGAGCATGATGGGCGTCGTCAGGGCGAGGGCCAGCGGCGTGGGCAAGGTCAGGGTTATGGCCGCGGTGCAAGTGAAGGTCGGGGCGGCGAGGGCCGTGGAAGTGGTGAAGGCCGCGGCGCGGGTCGTGGCGGACAGGGCCAAGGTGGTCGCGGCGAGCAAGGCCGTGAGTTTCGCCCGCGTGGTGGCGAGCGCGGGGGGCGCGGCGCCGGTGGCGGCCGGGGCGAGGGGCGTGGCGATGGTCGCCGCGGTGATTTTCAAGGCGATAGTCGCGGACCGCGCGAGCCGCGGGAGCGTCCGGCGACGGACAAGACTTACGACCATCCGCGCGCTTCAGTGGTGAAGCCGGCGATTCCCGTGGATGTGCCGAAGATGGATACGGCGTTTACCAAGCTCGGGCTGTCGGACGCGCTGGCGTTTGGCGTGCAGGAGATGGGCTACGTCGAGCCTACGCCCATTCAGGCGCAGGCGATTCCCGTGGTGCTGTCGGGCCGCGATCTGATCGGTTCGGCGCAGACGGGCACTGGCAAGACGGCGGCGTTTGCGCTGCCGATCATCCAGAAACTCGGCACGCACGGAAAACTGCGCTGCCTGATCCTCGAGCCGACACGTGAGCTGGCGTTGCAGGTCGAAGAGGCGTTCCAGAAATTTTCAAAGTTCACCGATCTACGCGTGACGATCGTTTACGGCGGCGTGGGCTACGGAAAGCAGCTCGAAGATTTGCGTGGCGGTATCGACATCCTGGCGGCGACGCCGGGCCGTTTGTTGGACCACATGGAGCAGGGCAATGTGTCGCTGGCCGATGTGGACATCCTCGTGCTCGACGAAGTGGACCGCATGTTGGACATGGGCTTTTTGCCGGACGTAAAGCGCATCGTGCAGAAGACGCCGAACACGCGGCAGACGCTTTTCTTCACCGCGACCGTGCCGCCGGAAATCGCCTCGCTGGCGAGTTGGGCGCTGAAAGATCCGGCGCGCGTCGAGATCGGGCGTCAGCGCTCGGTGGCGGAGACGATCGCGCATGCTTTTTATCCCGTGGTGGCATCGCAGAAGTTCGAGTTGCTGCAACTGCTGCTCGAGCAGACAGATTTCAAGAGCGTGATTATTTTTGCGCGCACGCGCATGGGCTCGGACCGCATCGCGGACCGCCTTCAGCGCAAGGGCCACACCGTCGGCGTGCTGCACTCGGATCGCAGCCAGCGCGAACGCATCGAGGCGTTGGAAGGTTTTAAGTCGGGCAAATTTGAAGTGCTCGTGGCAACGGATATCGCGGCGCGCGGTTTGGACATCGCGGGTGTTTCCCACGTGATCAACTACGACGTGCCGGAGAACGCCGAAGACTACGTCCACCGCATCGGACGAACGGGTCGCGCGCAGGCGAGCGGCGATGCGTTTACGCTCGTGACCGAGGAAGATGTGCGCGACGCGCGGAGCATCGAGCGGTTCACCGGCATGGCCATCGAGCGGAAGAAGATCGAGGGTTTCCCCTACATCTACTCGGCCTTGTTCGACGAGAAGGCGCAGGCGGAGGTAGCGGCGGCGGCGGCGAAGCCGGTGAGCCGGTTACATCGCGGCGTGCGGCGGTAAGTAGTCGAGTTGCCCAGTAGAATTCGAAGGCCGGCGCTGTCCGGCCTTTTTTGTGTCCTTGTTTGCGGCAACGAAAAGATGGGACTTGATTCATATTCCGTAATAGGTATATGGTTTGGGAGTGGACCTGATCAAGATTTACGAATGCCTCTGTGACCAGACGCGGTTGCGTCTGCTCAACGTGCTGTCGCAGGGGCCGCTGTGTGTGTGTCACTTTCAGACGGTGTTGGCTGAGCCGCAGGTAAAGATTTCCAAGCACCTGGCGTATCTGCGGGAGCGCGGGCTCGTGGAGTGTGAGCGGCAGGGAAATTGGGTCGTCTATGAACTGCCGGCGAAGCCTTCGCGGGAGCTGGCGGCGAATCTGGCGTGTTTGCAGGACTGCGCGCGTGAGAATCCCGTGTTTAAGCGCGACCTAGCGCGGCTGAAGAAAATCGAGCCGGCGTGTGCGTGGGTGCGGGCGGGTGAGCCGGAGAATGCGCCGGGGCAATGTCGGTGCTGAGCGAAGATAAATCTCGGATAATTTTATGAACCAAGAAATCAATTCGTCCTGTGAAACCTCCGGCGGCTCCTGCGGGTGCGCCGCGCCCGTGCAAGATGCGCCGGGCATGACCGTCTCGCAGTTGCGGTCGGCGCTCGAAGCTGCGCCGACACTGCCGTTGACTGTGCTCTGGCCGGACGGCGATCCGATCGAGGCGCATTTCCATGTGACGGAAGTCGGACGGGTGCAGAAGGATTTTGTGGACTGCGGAGGCACGGTTCGCCGCACGGTCACTTGTCTTTTGCAGACGTGGGTGGGCGAGGATACGGAGCACCGCATCACGGCGGAGAAATTATTGAAGGCGTTTGATCACGGCGCGGCGGTGCTGGGCGGGGAAGATTTGCCCGTCGAGCTCGAGTATGAGGCATGCAACGTGATCCAGTTCAAAGTCGTCGCGGTCGAGCGTGAGGCGGAGCGTCTGGTGGTGCGGCTCGGCGGGAAGCACACCGACTGTCTGGCGAAGGAGCTTTGCGTGCCGTCGGCGCGAGCGGGCGGAGTGAGTGCGGGCTGCTGCTAATTTTTACCCCCATCACTCTATCACCATGAACGCTGCTGTTTCTAATATCGCCACGGCCAAACCCACGTTGCTCGTGCTGTGCACCGGCAATTCTTGTCGAAGTCATCTCGCGGAGGGGTTGCTGCGCGCGGCTGCCGGCGATTTGTTTGAAGTGGTGAGCGCGGGTTCCAAGCCGGCGGGATATGTCCATCCGCTGGCCATCGAGGTGATGAAGGAGATCGGCATAGACATCTCCGGGCATCGCTCGAAGCACATGAGCGAATTCATGGAGCGCGACGTGGAGACGGTGATCACGGTGTGCGGAAATGCGGACCAGGCGTGTCCGATTTTTCCGGGGCAGGTGAACCGGCATCACTGGCCGTTTGAAGATCCGGCGCACGCAAAAGGCACGGAGGATGAGGTGTGCGAAGTTTTCCGGCGCGTGCGCAATGAAATCCGGCGGACGTTTACGGCGTATGCGGACGGGCGGCGGGATGCGGTCAAGTCGCGGCGCGTATGAGCGCGGCAGCAGCGGGGAATTCAAAAATGTCCGGCGACTCGCTGACCAAGAAACTTTCGTTTCTCGATCGCTACCTCACGCTCTGGATCTTTTTGGCAATGGGGTTGGGTGTGGCGTTGGGGAGATTTGCGCCGGGTTTGGCGCAAGGACTCACGCGCTGGAGCGTGGGGACGACTTCGATCCCGATCGCGATAGGGTTGATTCTGATGATGTATCCGCCGCTGGCGAAGGTGCGCTACGAGGAGTTGCCTGATGTGTTTCGGAACAAGCGCGTGCTCGGGCTCTCGCTTTTCCAGAACTGGGTGGTCGGGCCGGGGCTGATGTTTTTGCTTGCGGTGATTTTTTTGCGCGACCGGCCGGAATATTTTGCCGGGCTGGTGCTGGTGGGGATCGCGCGGTGCATCGAAATGGTGATCGTTTGGAACGATCTGGCGGGCGGGAGTCGGGAATATTGTGCGGGGTTGGTGGCGGCGAATGCGCTGTTTCAGGTGTTCGCGTTTGCGCCGCTGGCGTGGTTTTTCCTAAAAGTGCTGCCGCCGCTGGTGGGGGTGGATCTCGGTGTGCTGGATCTCTCGGCGATCACGGTGGGGAGCATCGCGTGGAGTGTTTTTATCTATCTGGGGATTCCGTTTTTGGCGGGCTGGCTGACGCGGTTGGCGCTGCGACGCGGAGCGCGGGTGGGATGGTTTGACGATAGGTTTTTGCCGGCGATCAGCCCGGTGACTTTGGGTGCGCTGCTGTTCACCATTGTGGTGATGTTCAGCCTGCAGGGGGAGCAGGTGCTGGCGCGACCACTCGACGTGTTGCGGATTGCGGTGCCGCTGGTGATTTATTTCGCGATCATGTTCACGGCGACGTTTTGGATGAGCGTGAAGGCGGGGGCGGATTACGCGAAGGCGGCGACGCTGGCGTTCACGGCGGCGGGAAATAATTTCGAGTTGGCCATCGCGGTAGCGGTGGGGGTGTTTGGGCTGACCTCTGGCGCGGCGTTTGCGGCGGTGGTGGGGCCGCTGGTGGAGGTGCCGGCGTTGATCGCGTTGGTGACACTTGCGCTGCGGTGGAAGCGGCGGCTGAGCGCCACACGATGAACGTAGAAATCGGAGCGATGACCGGGGCGGATTGGCCGGTGGTGGCGGCGATTTACGCGGAAGGCATCGCGACGGGGCACGCGACCTTTGCGGTGCGCGCGCCGGAAGCGTGGACGGATTTTTGCGATGGGAAACTGATGGCGTGCGCGTGTGTGGCGCGGGGGGAAAGCGAGATCGGCGGAGGGAAAGGAGACGTGCTGGGCTGGGCGACATTGGCGACGGTGTCGGACCGGTGTGTTTACGCGGGCGTGGCGGAGGTGAGTGTTTACGTGGCCGCGGGGGCGCGGGGGCGCGGGGTGGGCGTGGCGTTGCTGCGGGAGTTGATCGCGCGGGCGGAGGCGGAAGGCGTGTGGACGTTGATCGCGGGGATTTTTCCGGAGAATGCGGCGAGCGTGATGTTGCACGAGCGGGCGGGGTTTCGCGTGGTGGGGCGGCGCGAACGGCTGGGGAAGATGCCGATGATCGGGCCGCGCGCGGGTGAGTGGCGCGACGTGCTGCTGCTGGAGCGGCGCAGCACGGTGGTAGGAACGTGATGGCTCGCTGAGCGCGGAGCAGTGCGCCGATTTGCCGGCGGCACCGAAGTGGAATTTCAGCGAAAAGGGACTCGCCCGGCTTGCGGGCCCGGTCGCATTCTTACCGTTCGGGCATCCTGATCTGCACCGGTAAGCGGCGTTTGCCCGCTTCGGTAAGTAGAGAATAGATTCCCCGAAATCCCTATGAAAATCATGGATCTCAACCGGCAGGGTGGAATCGGAGCCAACTCGATGCACCTGCAGATCGGCGATTTGAACATTCTCATCGACTGCGGGCTTAATCCCAAGACGCCGGGGTTGGGCGCACTGCCGGATCTCAAGCAACTGCGCGGCATCGAGCTCGACCTGATCATCATTACGCATTGCCATCTCGACCACATCGGAGGTTTGCCCGTGGTGATGCGCCAACATCCGAAGACGCCGGTGCTGCTCACCCAGTCGAGCCGGATGTTGATCGAGAAGATGCTGCACAATTCGGCGAATGTGATGCAGAAGCAGACCGACGAGGAGCACATCCCCGGATACCCGCTTTTCACGCACGATGAACTGGACCGGATCATGGGACGGTTCACCGGCCTGCCGTTCAAGAAGGCGAAAAAGATCCAAGTCCGCGGCAAAAAGGACGAGATCGAGATCATGTTTCATCGGTCCGGCCACGTGGCCGGAGCGACGGCGGTGGAGATTCACCACAAGGACAGGCAGATTTTTATCACCGGCGACGTGCTCTTCGAGGACCAGCGCACGCTGAAAGGAGCGCAGTTTCCGGCGGGGCATTTCGACACTTTGATCATCGAGACGACGCGCGGCATGACCGAGCGGGCCTACGGCAAGGAACGGGTGCATGAGGTCGCGCGCCTCATCGCGTCGATCAACGAGACCATCGCCAGAGGCGGTTCATTTTTGCTGCCGATCTTCGCGCTGGGGCGGATGCAGGAAATCCTATCGGTCTTCCACGATGCGCGGCGTTTCGGGCGGCTGATCGAATGTCCCATCTACGCGGCGGGGCTGGGGATGGGGCTCGCGGAGTTGTTCGACGAAGTCTCGCGCAAGACGGACGACGTGCAGTTTGACCGTCGGATCATGAAGGAACTCCAGCTCAAGCCGATGCCGCGCAAGATTACGCCCGGGGTCGATCCGAAGAAAAACGCGCTCTACATCATCAGTTCCGGCATGCTCGTGGAGCGCACGCCGAGCTATGCGCTGGCGTCGGGGCTGCTTGGGCACGCCAAAAATACGATCGGGTTTGTGGGCTACTGCGACCCGGATACGCCGGGTGGCAAGTTGCTCGCGACGGAGCCGGGCGGCGATTTTGTCTTCGATGCCATCGGGGTGAAGACCAAGGTGAAAGCGCGGGTGGATCGGTTTGAACTCAGCGGCCATGCCGAGCGGGAGGAACTGTTGCAGTTCGCGGTCCAAACAAAGGCGCGCAGCATCGTGCTCACGCACGGTGATCCGGCGGCGCGCGGCTGGTTCATGGAACAGATCGCGCAAAATCTGCCTCACGCACGCGTGGTCGATCCGACACCGCTCAAATCCTATGAGGTGTGAGTGAGCGGAAACTCATCTGCCCGAGCCGGGAGTTCACGGCTCGGCGGACATGCTCGCGACACGGAGGACGGCGAGGGGACTAGCGGAACATCAGCACAGGCACGTGACAGGTGCGGACCATGGCGGTGGTGGTGGTGCCGATGATGAATTCACGGATGCGGGAATGGCCGTAGGCACCCATGACGAGGAGGTCGATGCCCTGCTCTTTCACCGCGGCGGCGATCACTTCTTCGGCGGGACCGGCCGTGGCCCGACTGGTGACTTCGTAGCCGACGGCGCGCAATTTGGCGGCGGTCTCCTCCAGGTAATAACGGGCTTGGTCGTCGATTTTACCGGCGCGGAGGAGATGGCAGTGCAGGCCTTTGAGCAGCGGGTTTTCGCGGGCGTAGGCGACGGCCCTGAGCACGCTGGGGCCGCCGTCGTAGGCGAGGAGGAACCGCGGATGAGTTTAAAGGCGCGAGAAGCGACGAGGACGGGATGATGGCAACTGCGGATGACGCGCTCGAGATTGCTGCCGAGGTGAAGTTTGGCGAAGTCGGCGTGCTCGCCGCGTTTACCGACGACCACGAGATCGGCCGTCGCTTCGAAGCGCCCAATGGAATCCACCAGCGAGCCGTGCTGTTGCTCGATCACGATTTTCGTGACTCCGGCGGCGGTGAGCCGGCGTTGGGCTTCGGCGAGAATGGCGCGGGATTTGGCCTGCGCGACGCGACCCTGCATCTCGGCCAGCGTCCCGAGTTGAGCGAGGAGTTCGGCGGCCGCATCGAGGCTGATCGCACCGGAGGCATCGACCGGCGCGGGTTGTTCCGGGTGTTCCAAAAGGTGGAGGATATGGACCTCCGCGTGGACGCGGCCCGCCACCCACGCGGTGTGGTCGTAGATGCTGGGGGCGTAAAGGGAGCCATCGGTGCAGGAAAAAATCGTAGGCATGATAGGGGTGGGATCAGGGGTTTTTAATGGGCGGGGGCTTGGTCCATGGCACCGGGTTTGTGGTGGACGGCGAGGCGGTCCACGATGGTCCTGCCGGCTTCATTAAGGCCGATGAGTTCGACCTCGGTGCCTTCACGGCGATATTTGATGACGACCTTGTCGATGGCGTTAACCGAAGTGAGATCCCAGAAGTGGGCGGGGGAGACATCGATGCGCACCTTCTTCACCACCTCGCGAAAATCGAAGGCGGAGCTGAAGGTGTTCGCCGAGACGAAAAAGAGCTGGCCGCGCACGCGGTAGGTGCGCTCGCTGCCGTCCGGGGAGAGTTCGGTGGTGATATCGAGGAGCTGAGAAACCTTGCGCGCGAATACGAGGGCGCTGAGGAGCACGCCGACGCCTACGCCGAGCGCGAGGTTGTGCGTGCCGACGACGACGAGGACGGTGGCGATCATCACCATGCTGGATGACTTGGGATAGACGCGGAGGTTTTTGAACGAGGCCCAGTTGAAGGTGCCGATGGAGACCATGATCATGACGGCGACGAGCGCGGCCATCGGGATTTGTTTCACCCATTGACCGAGGACGACGATGAGAATCAGGAGAAATACACCGGCGCAAAAGCTGGAGAGCCGGCCGCGTCCGCCGGACTTCACGTTG
>JANXLP010000623.1 GCA_025355125.1 Opitutaceae bacterium
TCCGCTGGCCGACGGGCTCTTCCTCGACAACTCGCACGATCAAGGCTCGCAGATAAGGGAGGGAGCGGGAATGTGTCGAACAGGTCGGATGGACTATACCTTAAAAGCAGTAGGTTGTATCCGCCATAGCGGCGCGCCCAAATTTCATGCAGACTAGAGGCCAAGACGCCAGCGATCGCGAAATTGTCGGATGCGATAAGGGCAACAGCATTTGAAAACACTTTTTTCCCGGTGACCTTGCCGAACGCTACATATTTCGTTGCTTGAGTAGCGATCGCCAACGCCCACTTCAGGCCTTTCAACTTCGCGTAAAGCTCCGGACGCTTGTCACCGTATATCCACCATTTCTGCGGCAATGGCTTGCGAAGCACGAACTCTCCATGGTCATCGCGCCGAGTTCGTTCGGGAAAGACCCGCTCGCGAAGAATTTGAATGCATTCGGGATAATCGGCGGCAACCGGCCCTATTTGTCCGGGGGAGGCTGAATCGTGGTCCAATGGCCAGTCGTGGAAATTTACTATCCACTGGGATGGTTCGTGGGCCGGGTGGATGTTGAGTTCCTGGCCAACTAAGTAGGGGTAAATTACATTCTCATTTCGCTTGTCCTTGGCGAGCAGAGCGCGCGCTTCCTCTGGAGGGAGAACAAACCCTTTGCCGAGAGGAATTGAGCCTTGGTAGCTAAGCTCGTAATTCGCCTTCAGTCGAAACGGAGAGAGTTTGATCGAGTCAGCTTCAGTAAGGTATGAGTTTATTCCTTTTACCTGTTTACCATCGAGAACGTAAGCTCCGTTCCAGTCGCCTTTGATGATCCAAATGGGAGAAAAGGTTACACTTGCCGTGCCCGGCCAGACGCTCTTGCTGGAGGCACGGACTATGTGGCTTCCATTGTCGAGCAGGTATTGGAGACAGACCAAGCGCGTATCCCCTTCAGACATTGAGCTTGTCGCCACGAATCCAGATGCACCCCCTCCGCGGGTCATATCATTCGCTCGCCGCACGAAGAACGCACAAAGGTCGGCATTGGCGCTCGTTCCTTCATACAGACACGTTGTCAGGTAGTTCAAAAGCGTGCCTCCCAAAGTTCCTCGGATTTTGCGGCCACCCAGATAAGGCGGATTGCCGGAAAAGGCATCGAACCCGCCGTGAGCGAATACCTCAGGGAATTCTACGGGCCAGTGAAACGGGCGTTGCCCGCGCAATTTTTCTTTCGCGTAAACTGCCAAAGCAGATGGCTGATTTATTATTGATGATTTCAGGGCTACATCAGCGTCCTGTTTCAGCAAGCGATGCGCCTGGTCGGCTTCGACTGCACGGGCCTCGTCGTATGCATCACCGTTAAGTCCGCGCAGCTCCAAGGCAATGAGACTGTCGGCCAGCGCTTTTACCTTGGCAGTGGCTATCTCTGCTTCGGCATATAGGCGGTTCTTGGTCTCAATCTGCGAATAGTTGATTGAAGGCAGATCTTCTAGTTCGCGCCGTTTTGCTTCGGCGGCCTCGACATAGCGGAATAGGTTAGCCGTGGCGAAGGTGACCTGGCGCTCACCCGGACGGAGGCTGAAATCCTCAATTTGCTTCAGCGAACTGACGCCGAGCAACGAATCGCCACACTTCAACGCATGGTCGAGGAAGCTAAACGGACGGCCTTTCATCATGGTGACGAGCCACAAGCTAACTTTGGCCAGCTCGACCGCCATCGGGTTCTTGTCTACGCCGTAGAGACAGCGGCTTGCCACGAGTCGCCGGGCAATGAGCACACGCTCTGCTTTATCACGAGGCAGTAACTCAGCGCTTCCTGCTAGATCCAGCACGATGCCCTCCACCGAAACCGATCGGCCCACCTTTTCCGCTGCATCCCACGTTTCCACCACACGGTCAGCCAACCAGCGGCACGCCTGCACGAGAAACGCCGCCGACCCTACGGCCATGTCGCAGACTTTTAGGGCTAGCAGGTTGGACGGTGATTTCAGTTTCCACTCTTCGCGCGGTTTTCCTTCTTCTGGCCCGACATAAACGAGTGGTTCGAGCGTGTGTTGAACAATGGGCTCCGTGAGCGATTTTGGGGTATAGTGGGTGCCTGTCGCCCGACGGCTGTCGCCGAGAGTGACGATATACGAACCCTTGTCATAAATAAGCAGGCGTTTTGCGGCGTCCTCTCGAATCAGGTTGGTGAATGGCAATAGCCTCGGGACCAATTCAATCCCCGTCCCACACGCCATAGAGAGCCGGTGTCGGATTGAGTCGTCTGCTGGTTTGTCTAGCGCTTTCCGTATGGCGGATTCTGATCGGCCTGTTTGTTCCTGTAGAAAAGTAAGCAGCGAATTCCGGTCCTCTCCGTTTTTCCCCTCCAATTCGCTCAATGCGATGTTTGGATTATACATTTTCGCAGAGCCGACGAGCCCAACCGTCACCTCTGGCACTCGCCTTACAGTGCGCTCCAAAAGACCTTCATACACGTGGCCGATTTGCTCCACGTCGAGGGCTTCATACGAAAGGAACTGAGCCCCGGCCGATTGCTCCAAAACCTGCAACGCGTTGAGAAGCGTGAGGACGGTTCGATTATCAATTGGCAACGGCACGGCGGGTGTTTTCCGCCACGTGGTTCCTGCTGCACGGCCCTCCAAGAAAGGAAAGCGATCTGGATCAAACAGAGATCCACCCAAGGGCGGAAGTCGGAGCGTGGCGTGTTCGATGCCACCAAATACACCGCGACATAAGGCGAGCAAGCGAGCCCAGGCATCGTGGCGACGCTCCTGCACGTCGTCGGTAAGGTCTTTCTTCTCTTTTTCTAAACGCACCCGAAGCGTGGTGGCGGCGTAGTATTGATCGTAAGTATCGACGCCCAAAAGAAGCAGCCCGCGCTGTTCAGCACACAGTAGGACGACCAGCCGCATCATCACCGTTAAGCCTGCCTCGTAAAGCTGGGGAGGTGTTACGCCGGTCAACAAAGTCCGATTTTGGGCGGCGTCGGCTTTGTCGAGCGCCTGCACCAACATTTCTACCGCCCGGCGCACCTGCTCACCGAGGGTGTCGGTAATCTCATTCTGGTCGTTCAGGGAGTTCGCCAGAAGCGTTTCCAGCGTGCCTGCCCCAGGCCCGAAACAGCGGCGAACCCCGAGCAGGGAAACGAAGGCCTGCAAGGTGACCGGCTCCTGTTGCCAGATGCGGGCGAACCAAGTGGCCACGCTTGAGCTGCCCTCGCTCGGAACGCTCACAACCGACCAGCGCTCACCGTTAGTAACCAAACCGAGACGAACCCCGGTGGCCCGGCAAAGCTGCGTCATGCGCTCAATGGGGGACGCGGTAATCCAAGCGTCGCCGGGCAGCGGTGCGGTGAGGTCACGATCCGCAGAATAAACTGCGATCAACAGCCGTGCCGTTTCGCCCGTGGTTGCGGCAAAAGTCGGACGCACCTCGACGCCGCACATGGGCTCGCGATAAACCAAGGTCGCTGGTAGCTGGGCATTGGCCCTGAGCATCGCGGAATCATATTCCAGCAACTCCTCCAAAATGAGACGCACCCACTCGCGGTGAAGCGCGGCAAGTTCAGCGTCTTCGGCATCCACCGCATCGCGCCATTCATCATACGCGCTTCGCACCCGCTGTCGGCGGCGGGTCTCCACCTTTTCGAGCCCTTGGGGAAACGCCTCGTCGAGCACAGACACGGCAAGGAACGGGCCGGTCTTCTCCACCAAGTTGAGCCAGGTGATGTGTTGGGATGCGCTCATTTGGCCGGGATGATGAAGGTGACGGCGACGGGAAAGGTGCGGTGGGCCAAGCCCGAGTAACGGCGCTCAAGGGTGGCAATTTCCTCGATCCGCTCTTGAGGAATACGATCAAGGCGAGCTTGGAGGGCGGCAACATCGCGACGGAGTTGGAGCCGTTCGTTTTCAAGGCCCAGGGAAAGCTCTAACTGCTTCACTTTGGCAGGCTCCAACTCGTGGCGGAGGGTTTTTTCCAGCTCTTGGAGCAGGCCGGTGATGTCGGTGATGTCGCTGTCCTTGCGTCGGGCCAGAGTGTTTTCCAAGAAGCGCAGTCGTTCACGGGCCCGGGCATCGTTGGCGGATGTGATCGAGTCCACGTCACGATCAAAGTGGGCCTTGAGGCCAGCGAGTATGGCGGCGGACGGTTCGCATGGGGTGGCATTGTCCAGCCAAGTTTCAAGACGCCCCACCTGAGCGACACGGGCGAAACCGTCGGGGCGAAGTTCACCGCCCGCCAAAGTAAGCTCCTCGTGGAGCTGGTGGTGGTTGCCGCCGGTGACGAGCAGGCGCGAACAGACGATGACCAGCGGCACCTTCAACTCAGGATCGGTCGAGCGACGCACGGCGACGCGGTGCAAACGCTTGCGGCTATCCGATGACCAAACCTCGGCACGGAGGATGCGCAGGCACATCTGCACAAGCCTGTGGTTGAGGTGAGCAAGGACGATGTCGTCACGCCCCTTGACGACTTCGTGATCGAAGGTGATAGGACGGCGACGGCCGGAGTGCGGGTGATGCAACCCCTCGGTGGCACGTTCCCATCCCGGTATCGCGGGAACTTCGAATACGGTGCCAGTCGGTGCGCCGGGCCAAGCGACCGCGCGGAGCGCAGGCTTTTCGGAAATCTGCAAACCAACCTGCACCGCGCGGGCAATCCTGTCTGGTGAAAGATGGAAGTCGTTTCGGGCCTCAAGCAGGCGTTCGTGGAGCTTGGCGATTCGTTCCGTGAGTTTCCGCTCGGCGACAACAAAGCGACGCGCTTTGGCCGCCTTCGCCTCGGCTTCACGAGTATCAATGGTGGCACGCTTGCCGGACATGGCCTCAACAATCTGCTGCGCGATCACGGGGCCAACGCTGCCTAGGTCTTCGCGGATGGCTTCGACCTTCATGACCGCCCGCATGAGATACTCGTGGTCGCCATCCACTTCGCCGACCTTAGTCGTGGCGGAGTCCACGCCGGGGGAAAACGTGCTCCCGACCGGATGCCAAATCGTGGGTGGCTTTTTTTGCCCGTGACGATCAATGCGACCGTTGCGCTGCTCCATGACGTTGGGATTCCACGGAATCTCGACATGGATGAGGAAATTACAGTGGTTCTGAAGGTCGATGCCTTCGGAGGCGGCATCGGTGGCAAGCAGGATGCAGACTTTGGATTCGCTGGGCGCAGCCTGAAACGCAGCCATGACCTTGGCGCGTTCGTCCGGATCAAGACTGCCGTGTAAAACCATGAGACGCTCCGCGCCATAGCCGTGCTGCGCGAGTATCTCGTAGAGCCAACTGTGGGTGGCGCGATATTCGGTGAAAAGGATCACGCGAGCGTCACCCCAACGGCCCTCGGGCCGAATATGCTCGTCGAGCCATGCAAGGAGGGCGTGGGCCTTGGAGTCGGGGCGGGACTTGGACGCGTTTGCCCAAGCTGAGAGTTTTTCGAGTAGCTCGCGTTGATCGGCGGTGAGCGGGGCAGCGACGGCGCTGGCCTCGCCAACGGCATCGGCAATCGACTCCTCAATCTGCTCATCGTTGCCGGTGTCCTCCTCAAGCTTGCTGATGGCTTTCCGCAAGATGCGGTCATCCAGATCGGACGCAGCGGATTTCCGGCCGCGCCCAGCTATGGTTTCCTGGTGTTTGGCCAAGGTGAGCGCGAAGGCTCGGGGTGAGGAAAAGAGACGTTTCTTGAGAAGGTTTAGGACGAAGGCACTGCCAAGGGCAGAGCGGGGTTCGCCGGCGGACTGGGAGCGGCTGGCGGCGTAGCGTTTTAGGAGGGCGTGCGCGTCTTTCTCTTCCTTGGTGTAGGAGACCGGCAGGGTTTTGATGACCCGCTTGGGGTAAATCGGATTCCCGGCGGGATCGACAAGGTCGGTTTTCAAGCGCCGCACCATGACGCGCTGAAGTTGCTTTTCCTCGGGCATAGCCGAGCGGGCGAAACGCTGATCGTCTAGAAGCTCCAAAAGGGAGGTGAACGACTCCTGATAACCGTTGTGCGGGGTGGCACTGAGGAAAATGCGGTGCTCGAAGTGAGGGGCGATACGGCGAATCAACGACGTGCGCTGGCTCTCGATAGCGTAGTGGGTCGCCATGGCCGGGGCGACGTTGTGCGCCTCATCGACCACGAGAATATCGAATTTACGAGGGTAGCTCAGATGCGGGGGTAAAACGTCTTTTATGAGCCGCAGGGCCTCCCCCGATTTCATCCAATCCATCGACGCTATCAGGCGGGGGAAGGATGTCCACGGGTTGGCGTGGATACCCTGTTCGCGGCGAAGCTGGGCAAGGTAGTCCGTGTTGATGATGCGGAATTCGAGGCCGAATTTTTCCTGCATCTCCGCCTGCCACTTGAGCTGGAGTGACGAGGGCACGACGACAAACACGGTGCGTGCTCGATGACGGACGAGCAGTTCTTGGATGACCAACCCCGCCTCGATGGTTTTGCCCAAGCCGACATCGTCGGCGATGAGTAGGTTGACGCGCGCCATGTCGATGGCACGCACCACGGGATCAAGTTGATAGCTCTCGATCGAAACACCGCTGCGAAACGGCGATTGAAGGAAGCTGCGGTCGGCGTTGACGGAGGCACCCCACCGCACGGCGTCGATGAAAGCCTCCATGCGCTCAGGATCGTCGTGACCGGTAATGCTCGGGAAGCCGGCACGCGTTGAAATCTGGGCTCCTGGCTCTATTTGCCAAACGACCTGAAGCGTTTCCCCGAACGAGTCTTCATCAATCGCAGACAGTGAAACGAGATGCTGCGGCGGAACCCCCGGAGTGACCAAATCAGATTCCAATATGCTGCTTACCACCCAGTCGCGGCCCCTGACTTTAACCAATTGCCCCTCGGAAGGGATTTCGGGGGTCAAAGCGTCAGGGGTGAGGCTGGCCATAGATAAAGATAAAATGGAACGTTACCGCTGCGCGGCCGTGGCAAGCTCGGCGAGATGACGCTGGAAGCTCAGGCCGATCACTTCGCCAAGACGGACGGGGACTGCATTTCCAACGAGGCGGCCAATCGTTTTTTTGCGAACGGGTATATCGGGAGGCGTAAAGCGGTAAGCGGGGGGGAAACTTTGTAAGATGGCTCCCTCCCGCAGGGAGATAGCGCGATCTTGTTCAGGGTGCCCGAAGCGACCGTTACCAAAGCCAAAGAATTGTGTGGTTATTGTCGGGGCTGGTTCGTCCCATGACATGCGGCCGTAAACACCGGGGTAGGTTTGCCCCGTTTTCTTTTTGTGGCATTCTGCGACAAGGTTGGGCTCCCAATCGCGCCAGGTGCCGCCGGGGGAAGATGCGCGAATACGTTTTAAGTTCACGGGAGATAACGACGACGTTTGATGAATTGGATCAACGGCGTTCGTTTCACCGGCCTCTAGCGCAGGCAAACCAGCGATTGCTTCGCGAACAGTTTTGGTGCGTTTGCGGAAATGTGATGGGGGTAAAAGTGAAATCGGACCTAGCCGTGACGCGATCACCACGAGGCGTTCTCGTTGCTGTGGAATCCCGTAGTCCATGCAACGGACTACTTGGTCGGAGACATTGTAACCAGCTTCCCGAAGAAAGCCGAGAAACTCCCCGAAAACAGAATGTTCGGCGAGGCCAGGAACGTTCTCCATGGTGACCAATTCTGGCGTTAGTTCCTGAACAACGCGGAGAAATTCGCGCAAGAGCCACCAACGGCTGTCGGATTCGGACGCCTTTTGGTTGTAAGTTGAAAAGGTCTGGCAGGGCGCGCAGCCTGCGATTAGCCGGACTGAAGCATCAGGGCTGAAGTGGGCTGCTAGTTCGGCGGATTTGATCTCGCGAACGTCTTTAAGGAGGCACGTTGCCGAATTATTGTATTCATAGGGATATTTGCAGGCAGGATCAACATCCACGCCTAGCCGAACTTTAACCTTGGCCTTCTTGAGGCCGCACGTGAGGCCACCGGCACCGCAAAAAAGGTCGATGGCCTGGATCGTCGGAGTGGCTGATTTAAAGTTACGCTTCATCGTGGAAGGAGTTTCTCTTTTCTGCTGCCGTGCGCGGACTCTTAGATTTCGACTGATTTTGGGTGATTTCATTGAACGATAACCATTTGTATTCCGGTAAACATCATGCGTGGCGTTGGCGGTTGCTGTCCAGCCAACACTAATCTGAGGGCTTTAACCCGGCGCCCATCGCCCGTTCAAAGTCGTTGCGTTTGTGAGAATCGGGCTGCGGCTTCGTCCCGACGCGAGATCCTTGGCGGGAGAGAATCTCATAGAGTCGGTTACATCAAGATCATCCAGTCAAAGAGCGGATACGACTTGAGTGAGGTTATCGGAGAAACGTCCAAATCAAATCGCGCGTTTTGAGCACTTTATGGTTAGGCTCACGTTCTAGCGAGGGCGTCTAGTGGGTTGATGTTATCACTTCGACCTCTCAGTCGGGTTGAAATCATCAAGTTCGGAAGCCACGTAGCCTTCTTCGCGAAAGCGGCGGATGATGGCGCGATATCTTGGATCCGGGCTGTTAATAAATGTCCCAGAAGACCATTCGTTGGCATTTGGGACTTCGGCCAAAATTTTGCCGGCTCTATCCATAATTTGTTCGGGGAAGCGAAAAAATCCGAATACCGATTCGACGCCCCGTTCGTCGGTCAAAACGAGCACGACTCCGTAGGTGGGTCCTAAGCGGCACTCACCCGAATCAGGGTAGTGGCTCCAGCAGATTTCCCGGGGTAGGTCCAGTTCGCCCCTAAGATTGGAGTCTTCAATTATTCGGCCCCGTGCGACTCTTCGTGCGAAGTTATGTCGCTCGGGGGTATTGAACGGACCATTCACGACAATCGTGGGATAGAACCCCAGTAACTTTGCGTCGCCCTCAACCTTTTCGAGGAACCTGGCTAGAGTGGCTGCCGTGGTGCTCGCAGACGCGCATAGCGAGTAGTGATAGCTGAAGCCCATTTTATTGTGAATTGCTAGTGTGTCGTGTCATGACTGCCGCCCAGAAAATCTGCTGGATCGGTTGATCTAAGGTCGAGTGCGCGGATCCTAGCATATTGAATGTATCCGGCGGGTGTTCAGGAAAACGGCTGATCGTGTTGTTGTCTGACATATGAAATGGAGTAATTTAACTGAGAAGTTAGTAAATAAAACGGGCCGCAGCCACAGACACCGAAATGTTTATGACCACGGCCCGACGCTTTTAGGCGTTCGGGGAAATTGAAAAGGGATACCAAAAACTATCCCGAAACCAATCATGCTGGCGCAGCGACACGACCGATCCGGTAGGAGGCCGTCCGCACGGCAAGGGAAGGGGGGCGTGTGGGCTTCACGTCTGGGACGTGAGGGGGAAGGGGCGAGGGCGATAGAGACTCACGCAATTCTGACGGGAATACGCGTATCGTCGGCGAGGGAGCGGCGCGTGATCATGCTTCCATCTATTGACCAAAAACGATCGTCCATCTGCCGCCCTAGCCGACGTGTGCTTCGGTCTCTATAACCTCTGATAGATTATGGGCGAAGCTTTCAGCGCCGTGGCGATACTAGTGATCTGAGCATGGCGATCGGCGGTCGACGTGTTGGCTTGATCCCACAGCGGCCCACACTTTCCGGCTGAGCGGGCGACGATTTCCACCGCCTCGTTCCAGTCCACCGCGATCGTGAACTTCGCGCTGGCCTCCCGGCGACAAACAGCGGTGGAGGAAAGCGCACAAAACAGAAATATCTTAACGCTCTCGGTCTCTCGTTGTGTGTTCAAAAAAAATGCGAAGTAGGGCCATCGTTGGTTGAGGTCCGAGAAAAACGCGCGCACCTCAGGGATTTCGCACAACTCCCGAGGATCGTCGTCGTAACCGGTGACAAACGGGACGAGCGCCCCGCGGAGGTTTTCCAATTCTTGGCGGCTACGGCCGGCGGGGTCGTAAACGAACAAGAAGGAAGAGAGGTCGAATTGCTCGATTTCTTGTCGAGTGATGGCGTGGAAGATGAGGTGCTTATGGGCTGAGATCATGAGGATAGGGCGAGGAAACGGGAATGAGGTAATGGCCGCAGAAGACGGCGTTTCTGCGGTAGGTGGGTGCGGAACGGGGGGCGGCAGTGGCGGGTCTGGAAAAACGCAGCTAAAGCAAACGTTGCGCTACGACGGTCGGAGGTGCGCGAAGCGCATGGACGACCGGGTGGAATGATGGGCCCAGGGACCCGGGTGCGTGATTGAAAAGGCTACCTCTGACTCAGAGGCGGATCGGCTCAGCGCAAAGCGGTGGGTGGATACGTTTCCTCCTAACGCGAAGT
>JANXLP010000632.1 GCA_025355125.1 Opitutaceae bacterium
AACCGCCCAGCGCTACCGCCCAACACTCGTCTTTCACCCTTCCGCTCGAAAAAACCTTCTCCAATCTCCTGTTCTTGCCGTCAATTTTTCACCCGACGCCGGATTCCAAAATCTTTAAGCCCGACAGCCTGCTAGGGAGGAAAAACCGTCGCATCGCCAACGGTGACAACCTCAGCGCGAAGATTGTGCCATCTTTTTCCACGCCCACCCGCCCAAGATCGGGCCATAACCCGCACCGAATTTTTGGGAAAAACGCTGTTTCGTTGCGCCGAAAATTACTTCTAGCTCCTCCTTCCTCACTCATGGCCATCACGCTCTACGACTCGCTCACCCGCCAACCGCGCGAACTTAAAGCGTCCCATCCCGACGGTGTCGTTCGCTTCTACAACTGCGGCCCCACCGTTTACGCCCCCGCGCACATCGGCAACTTCCGCACCTTCGTCGTCAACGACGTCCTCCGCCGCCTCCTCGAGCTCGAGTTCGGCCCCGGCAAGGTGAAGCACGTCCGCAACCTCACCGACGTGGACGACAAGACCATCCGCCGCGCCCGCGAGGAGGGCCGCCCGCTCGCCGACGTCACGAAGCAGTGGACCGCCAAATTCCACGCCGACTGCACCGCGCTCAACTGCCTTCCCCCCCACGTCGAGCCGACCGCCACCGGTTACATCAAGGAACAGGTCAACATGATCGAGGTGTTGATGGAGAAAGGTAACGCCTACCGCGCGCCTGACGGCTCCGTGTATTTCAAAGTCTCGTCCTTCGAAAACTACGGCCGCCTCTCGCGCGTGAAGGAGCGCGAACTCCAACTCGGCTCCGCCCTCGCCGGCAAAGTCACCGCCGCCGACGCCGACGAAAAGGAAGACGTCAGCGACTTCGCCCTCTGGAAATCCCACAAGCCCGACGACGGCGACAACTTCTGGGAAAGCCCGTGGGGCCGTGGCCGTCCCGGCTGGCACATCGAGTGCAGTGCCATGAGCAAAGCCATCCTCGGCGACACCATCGACCTCCACACCGGCGGCGAAGATCTGGAATTTCCCCACCACGAAAACGAGATCGCCCAGAGCGAATGCTGCAACGGCGTGACGTTTGCCCGTCACTGGTTTCACAGCAAACACCTGCTCGTGGACGGCAAGAAGATGAGCAAGAGTCTCGGCAACCTCTACACACTCGACGACCTCGTCGCGAAGGGCTTCTCCCCGATGGCTCTCCGCTACGCCCTGCTCACCGCCCACCCGCGCAAGCAGCTCAACTTCACACTCGATTCGTTGCACGCTGCCGAGAGCGCGCTCGCCAGCTTGCGCGCTCATCGCGCTTCGCTCGCCTCGTCGCCCGCTGCGCACGACGCGTTCGCGCCGGTCATCACCGCATTGCAGGACGATCTCAACACGCCCGGCGCGCTCGGAGCGTTGTTCACGATCATCAATCGCAAGACCGGCGAACCCGATCTCGCGTCATTTGATCGCGCCCTCTTTGTGCTCGGCCTCGACCTCACCGTCGCCGCCGCGCGCAAGGCCGATGTCCCCGCCGAAATCACCGCCCTCGCCGAAAAGCGCTGGGCCGCGAAACAAGCCAAGGACTTCGCCGCCGCCGATGCGCTCCGCAAGGAACTCGCCGCCGCCGGCTGGTCAATGCTCGACAGCAAAACCGACTACAAACTCGAACCTCTAAAGAAATAGCCGTCGGCTTGCCGCCGCCTACTCGCTACTCACTACCCGCTACTCACTACTTTCCGCCATGATGTCTCCCCTCGAAGAACTCCGCCACTCGGCCTCGCACATCCTCGCGACGGCTGTCCTCCGTCTTTTCCCCGACGCCAAACTCGACATCGGCCCGCCCACCGACACGGGCTTCTACTACGACTTCGATCTCGACCACAAATTCACGGCCGACGACCTCGTCAAAATCGAGGCCGAGATGAAGAAAGTGGCGGGCGAGAATCAGCCCTTCTACCGCAAGGAAATCTCCCGCGAAGAAGCCACCGCGCTCATCGTCTCCCGTGGCCAGGAACGCTACAAACTCGGCCGTCTCGCCGACATTCCCGCAGACGAAAAAATCTCCTTCTACCAGAACGGCGAGTTCATGGACCTCTGCGCCGGCACGCACGTGCGCTACTCGTCCAAGTTGAAAGCCTTCAAGCTCCTCTCCATCGCCGGCGCCTATCATCGCGGCGACGAGAAGAACAAGCAGCTCCAGCGCATCTACGGCACCGCTTTCCCCACGCGCGAAGAACTCGACCAATACCTCGAGCGCCAGGAGCAGGCCAAGGCCCGCGACCACCGCAAACTCGGCCGCGATCTGAAGCTCTTCCACATCGACGAAGATGTCGGCCAAGGCCTCATCCTCTGGACGCCCAACGGCTCGATCATCCGCCAGGAATTGCAGGACTTCATCGGCGGCGAGCTCCGCAAGCAGGGTTACTCGCAGGTCTTCACGCCGCACATCGGCAAGCTCGCCCTCTACAAAACCTCCGGCCACTTCCCCTACTACAAAGAGTCGCAGTTCACCGCGTTCCCCGAGCCCGATGCGCTCGTCAAACTCTCCGGCGAAGGCTGCTCCTGCGCCGAACTCACCTCGCGCCTCGAAGGCGTCTCCTCCCAGTTCGCCAACGAGATCAACGGCCGCGCCGGCAAAGAAGTCATCGCCAAGGACCGCATCCTCGACGCCGATAAGCTCCTTGATGGCTTCATGCTGAAGCCGATGAACTGCCCGCATCACATCAAAATCTTCGCCTCGCAGCCGCACAGCTACCGCGATCTCCCCGTGCGCCTCGCCGAGTTCGGCACCGTTTACCGCTGGGAACAGTCCGGCGAGCTCAACGGCATGACGCGCGTCCGCGGCTTCACGCAGGACGACGCCCATCTCTTCTGCACCGAGGACCAAGTCGCCGCCGAAGTCCTCGGCTGTCTCTCCCTCGTGAAAATCGTCCTCTCCACGCTCGGCATGTCCGACTACCGCGTGCGCGTCGGCACCCGCGATCCCGACAGCAGCAAGTTTACCGGCGATCCCGCCCAATGGGACAAAGCTGAATCCGCCTGCCGCGAAGCCGCGAAAACCCTCGGCGTGCCCTTCACCGAAGAACCCGGCGAAGCCGCCTTCTACGGCCCCAAGATCGACTTCGTCATCAAAGACGTGATCGGCCGCGAGTGGCAGCTCGGCACCGTGCTAGTGGACTACGTTCTCCCCGTGCGCTTCGACCTCCACTACATGGGCGCCGACAACCAGTCGCACCGTCCCGTCATGATCCACCGCGCGCCCTTCGGCTCGATGGAGCGTTTCTGCGGCGTCTTGATCGAACACTTCGGCGGCGACTTCCCCGTGTGGCTCGCGCCGGAGCAAGTCCGCCTCGTGCCGATCACGGATCGCGTCAACGAATACGGCGCGCAACTCCTCGAGCAGCTCAAGGCCGCCGGCGTCCGTGCCAAGCTCGACGAGCAGAGCGACAAGCTCGGCGCCAAGATCCGCCGCGCCGAGATCGACAAAGTTCCCTACACTCTCGTCCTCGGCGGCAAGGAAGCGGAGACCCAGTCGATCAGCGTCCGCAGCCGCGCGAAAGGCGACGAAGGCGTCATGCCTTTCGCCGACTATCTCGCCCGCCTCAAAACGGAAATCGCCACCCGCGCTCTCGCCGTGAAGACGGTGAAGCCCGCCGCTCCCACGGCGCCCACCCCACCCTCGGCCTAAGGACATTTAATTTTTCCCGTAGCGGAACGCGTGAGCGTTTCGTGTGCGCACCTGACGAAAGCCTCACGGCTTCCGCTACTCGAAAAATCTTTTTGGGCCTCTCTTCATTTAGCTCTTCCGCCTCCCTCCGCCTCTGTGTCCCTCGCTGACTCCCCCGACTGGAAACCCGAACTCGACGCCATCATCGGCGCGCGCCACGGCGGGCAGGTCGAACACGTCCTCGGCCTGCTCCAGAAACTCGACACGCGTTTCCCTAACGTCCCCGAGATCGCCTACCAACTCGCATGGACCAGCGACATCCTCGGCCGTGAAGCCGAAGCCGTCCCACACTACGAGCGCGCGATTGCCCTCGGCCTCGCGCCCAACGAACTCGCCGGCGCCCTCCTCGGCCTCGGCTCCACGCTCCGCCACACGGGCGCCCTCACCCGCTCCGCAGAAGTCCTCCGCTCCGGCCGCACGCAGTTTCCCGACAACCGCGAGTTCGACGTCTTCCTCGCCCTCACTTTGCACGCCCTCGGCCAGCACGACGAAGCCACCAAGCTTCTCCTCCTCACCCTCGCCGACACCAGCGAAGATCCCGGCATCACGACCTACCAGCGCGCGATTCGCTTTCAAGCAAACCGACTTTAGCGCCCACGAAAAAGGCCGGCTCCGAAGAGCCGGCCTTGTCCTGAATCAGATAGTCGAAAGCGGTTAAACCGCCGACTCGCCGCGTTCGTCGGTGCGGATGCGGATCACCTCTTCGAGCGGAAGCACGAAGATTTTACCGTCGCCGATTTTACCCGTCTTGGCGGCTTTGGCGATGGCTTCGACGGCCTTGCCGACGAGGTCGTCGATGACGGCGATCTCGATTTTCACCTTGGGCAGGAAATCCACGGTATATTCGCTGCCACGGTAGATCTCGGTGTGGCCCTTCTGGCGACCGTAGCCTTTGACCTCGGTGACGGTCATGCCCTCGATGCCGACGGCGCTGAGCGCCTCTTTCACTTCGTCGAGTTTGAAGGGTTTGATGATGGCGGTGATAAATTTCATGGGACTGGGAATTGAGGGGTTAAAATTAGTCGATGTAGCCTTCTTCGCCGTGATCGTTGATGTCGAGACCTTGCGATTCCGCTTCAGGCGAAAGGCGCAGACCGACGATGGCCTTCACCACATAAGCAATGACGAGGGTGGCAACCACCGAGAGAACAAGCGTAATGCCGATGGCCTTGGCCTGCTCCAACCAGAGACCGCCATCGGTCACCATCTTGGCGAGGCCGTTCTTGGTGGCGACTGCCGCGGTGAGATTTCCGTTCACGTCTTTGCAGACAAGGAGACCGGTGACGAGCGCACCAAGCGTGCCGCCGACCGCGTGGACACCGAACGTGTCGAGCGCGTCATCGTAGCCGAACTTGGCTTTGACCTTCGTGACGAAGATGTAGGGAACGACGGCGGCAAGCACGCCGATGATCACCGCACCCGTGGAGTCCACGAAACCGGCGGCGGGTGTGATGACGACGAGACCGGCGACGGCACCCGAGCACATGCCGAGGATCGAAGCATGACCGCGAAAGATTTTCTCGATCAGACCCCAAACGAAGGTAGCCACAGCGGCGGCGAGCGTGGTGGTCATGAAGGCGTTGGCGGCAACACCGTCGGCGGCGACAGCGGAACCAGCGTTGAAGCCATACCAGCCGACCCAGAGCATACCGGTGCCGACCATGCAGAGCACCATGCTGTGCGGGGCCATCTTTTCCTTACCGAAGCCCAAGCGTGGCCCGAGGATGATGCAGAGGATGAGCGCGGACCAACCGGAAGACATATGCACCACGGTGCCGCCCGCGAAATCGATCGCCTTGATCGCCGCATCAGCATTCCAGACGCCGTTCATGTAGCCGGTGGCGCCCCAGACCATGTGGGCGAGCGGGAAGTAAACGACGAGCATCCAGATCGCGACAAAGAGCATGATCGCGGTGAATTTCATACGCTCGGCGATCGCGCCGACGATCAGCGCCGGGGTGATGATCGCGAACATCATTTGATACATTGAAAACACGTTCTGGGAAACCCAGTAGGCGTAGTCCGTGTTGGGCGCAGAGGTGACGCCCTTCAGGAAGAAGTATTCGGTGCCGCCGAGGAAAGGGCTGTTGAAGCTCTTGCCGAAAACCAAGCTGTAGCCGAACGCCCACCACATGATCGTCACCATGCCGGCCATGCCGAGACATTGGGCGAGCACCGAGAGGACGTTCTTTTTACGGACGAGGCCGCCATAAAAGAGGGCGAGACCAGGCAGCGTCATAAAGAGGACGAGCGCGGAGCTGGTCATCATCCATGCGTTGTGGCCGGGACCGGCGACGCCCACGAGCGGGCCTTTGGCGGGATCGCCGTTATTGATGTAGGCCTCGAGCGCAGCAATGCGCTCATCGGCCGTCGGGGGCGCAACCGGAGCGGCAGGCGCTGCGGGGGCTTGCGCCCAGAGGGAGCCCGTGACGAGTAGCAACGCTACGAATCCAAGGCGGGATCGGATCAGGTGGAGGAGGGATTTCATAAGCAACAACCGCTCATAAGCAGCCCCGATGCCATGAAGCGGCTTCATCTTTGTCATACACGGAATCACCTTCTGCTCATGGGTGGATCAAACGAATGTCGGCCGGCGCCAAGCGCGCCGTTTTTTGCGCAAACCCGCCCGGGCGCATCCCTACAATTACCGCACGCGAAACCACAAAAAAAGGCCGGCTCATTTCTGAGCCGGCCGGAAAGAGAGCTGCTGAGCGAAAAACTTAGACCGCCGCTTCGCCGCGCTCGTCGGTGCGGATGCGGACGACATCTTCCAGCGGAAGCACGAAGACTTTACCGTCACCGATCTTGCCGGTCTTGGCGGATTTCACGATCGCATCGACGGCCTTGCCGGCCATGTCATCGGAAACGGCGATCTCGAGCTTAACCTTCGGGAGGAAATCGACAGTGTATTCACTGCCGCGATAGATCTCGGTGTGACCCTTCTGACGACCGAAGCCTTTGACCTCAGTGACGGTCATGCCTTCGATGCCGGCCTCGGCGAGGGCTTCCTTAACCTCTTCCAGTTTGAACGGCTTGATGATGGCGATGATGAGTTTCATACGGGTGGGTATCGAATTCGACTTTGATTAGGGCTGAGGTGTTTCCAGCGCAAGCCCGCGTTCGGAGCGGGATCGTCGATGGAAGGTAGCTGAAGCGATTTGGTTGCGAAGTTGGACTTGGGTAAGCCGCCCGCGCCGTCGCAGGCGTGCCCAATTAGCAGGCGTTGTGCCAAGGCTCCGTGCCGCAACTACCTTACAGCCTCACTCCGGCATCACCGTCGCGATATGCAGTTCCTTCAGCTGCTTCGCCGTGACCGGGGTCGGGCTCTGCGCCATGAGGTCCTGTCCCTTCTGAGTCTTCGGGAACGCAATCACGTCGCGGATGCTGGTGGTGCCACAGAGCAGCGCCACCATGCGATCGAGACCGAACGCGATGCCACCATGCGGCGGTGCGCCGTAGGTGAACGCCTTCAGCATGTAGCCAAAGCGACTCTCGACGACATCGGCCGGAATCTTCAGCACGTCCTCAAAAATCTTCTTCTGGACCACGGGGTCGTGAATACGGATCGAGCCACCGCCGAGCTCCATGCCGTTGAGGACAACGTCATAGTGCTGACCGCGGACTTTCTTCGGATCGGTGTCGAGGTAAGCCGCGTCTTCCGGCACCGGCGCGGTGAACGGATGGTGCGTCGCGACGTAGCGGTTCTCCACCTCGTCGTGGCTCATCAGCGGGAAATCCACGACCCACAAGAACTGCCAGTCATCGTGGCGAATCGTGAGCTTGCCGCGTTTCTGCAACAGCGCCGCCGCTTCGAGACGGATGCGACCGAGGATCGCGCAGGCCTTTTCCCAAGGCGCGGCCGCGAAGAACAACATGTCGCCTTCGGCCAGCCCGAGCTGCGCGGTGAGCGCGGCTTTCTCTGCATCCGAGAAGAATTTCACGATCGGCGACTTCCATTCGCCGCCCTCGACCTTGATGAAGGCGAGGCCCTTCGCGCCGAGGGATTTCGCGATTTCTTCGAGCGTCTTGAGCTCACCCTGCGTGAGGTCGGCGAGGCCTTTCGCGTTGATCGCTTTGATCGCACCGCCGCTGGTCGCGGTGGAGGCAAAGACTTTGAATGCCGAGGTCTTGAACAGCTCGGTGAAGTCCACGAGCTCCATGCCGAAACGCACGTCGGGCTTGTCCACACCGTAGCGGTTCATCGCATCGACGAACGGCATACGGGGGAATGGCGTGGGCAGGTCCGCGCCGAGCACGTCCTTCCACATTTTCTTCAGCATGCCTTCGAACAGCTCATAGATGCCTTCGCGGTCGATGAACGACACCTCGACGTCCACTTGCGTGAACTCCATCTGGCGATCAGCGCGCAGGTCTTCGTCGCGGAAGCAGCGCGCGATTTGAAAATATTTCTCCACGCCCGCCACCATCAGGATCTGCTTAAATTGCTGGGGCGACTGCGAGAGCGCGTAGAACTGGCCCGCGTGAATCCGCGACGGCACGAGATACTCGCGCGCGCCTTCGGGCGTGCTCTTAAACAGCGCCGGCGTCTCCACCTCGATGAACTCTTGGGAGTCAAAATAGTCGCGGATCGACTTCGCGGCCTTGTGGCGAACCTGAAGATTCTTGCGCATTTTCGGACGGCGCAGATCAAGGTAACGATACGTGAGACGGAGGTCTTCGTTGACCTTGTAGCCGCCGACATCGTCGAGCGGGAACGGCGGCGTCTCGGAAACGTTGAGA
>JANXLP010000671.1 GCA_025355125.1 Opitutaceae bacterium
GGACATGCTGCCGCAGATGAGATCGATGTCGGCGTTGAGGCCGAAGTGGTCGCATGTGCGGCAGCATGTCCAAATCCCTCGCCAGCACCGGCGGCTTCATCGTCGGTTCCCGCGAGCTGATCGACTACCTCCGCACCCACAGCAAGCACACCATCTTCAGCGCCGCGCTCAGCCCGTCCCAAGCCGCCTGCGCCTCCGCCGCGCTCGACGTGATGCAGGCTGAACCCGAACACCTCGAACGCCTCTGGGCCAATACACGCACCTACACCGCGATGCTCCAGTCCCTCGGACTCGACACTTCGGGCAGCGAGACCCCCGCCGTTCCCATCGTCATCGGCGCGGCCGAGCGCGCCTACGCGTTTTGGAAGGCGCTCCTCGAAAAAGGCGTCTTTACCGTCATGGCCTTCGCCCCCGCCGTGCCTCCGGGCAAAGACCTCATCCGCACCGCCATCTCCGCCGGCCACACCGACGAGCAACTCGCGCGCATCGCCGAGGCCATGGCCTACGCGGCCAAAAAAATCTGACACTCGCTGCGAGTTTTACTTCAGGCCGAAGTATTTTCTCTGCGCCGCGACGCGCCACGCGCCGGGCGCCAAACGCGCCAGCACCGGCGCGAGCCTCGCCTGGAAAAACGACCCCGTGCGCAACACCCCGCGATGCCCGCGCAGCAAAGCCCGCCGCAGATCCGCCGCCGCCCGCTCCGGCGGAGGTGACGCCTCCAAAGCGGACTCCAGCCGCAGCCACACGGCCTGCATCCGCGACCGGTTCACGCCGCGCTCCGCACGCTCCGCCGCGCGGTTGAAATCCGTGCGAAAATCCCCCGGCCTCAGGTCGATCACCGCGATAGCCGTGCCCGCGAGCTCATAGGCCATGCTTTCGCTCCACGCGGAGAGCCCCGCCTTCGCTACGTTGTAGCCGCTCATGTAGGGAATCGGAAACTCCACCGCCAGCGAACTCACGTTGACAAGACAGCCGCGCCCGTGCGCGGCCATGGCGCGTAGCGCCAGACGGCCGATTCGCAGCGGCGTCTGCAACATGTCCTCGATCTGCCCGTGCCACGCCTCCGCTCCCACCTCCAAGGCGTCGGCAAAAATCCCGTAGCCGGCGTTGTTAATCACGAGATCAAAACCGCCCGCCTGCTCGGCCACCTGCGCGAAAACCGTTTCGGCCCGCGCACCGTCGCGCAGATCAAGCACCACGGCGGTGAAGCCCGCCTGTTGCGCCAACCGGTCCAGCCGCCCGGCCTCGCGCGCGGTGCCCCACACGCGCACGCCTTCCGCGAGCAGCATCTCCGCAAACGCCCGCCCGAGCCCGCGGCTCGCGCCGGTCACGAAGGCATTTTTGCAGAGCGAAGTCAGGGCAGGCGCGGCCATGATTGGGAAAAACTCACGCGTAATCCCGTCGCGCGTCCAGCGCGCTCCTCAGCGTCACCGAGTCCGCGTAAAGCACCCCGCCGCCGCTCGGCAGGCCGAAGCCGATGCGCGTGACCTTCACCTCGCCGCCCGGCGGCAGATGTTGCGTGAGGTAATGGCACGTCGCCTCGCCCTCCACGTCGTTCGACAGGGCGAGGATCAATTCGCGCACTTCGCCGGACTTCACCCGCGCCAGCAGGCCGGCAAGGTTGATGTCGCCCGGCCCCACGCCATGGATCGGCGAGAGCTTTCCGTGCAGCACATGATAGCCGCCGCGATACGCGCCCGAGCGTTCCAACGCGACCAAATCAGGCACGTGCTCGACCACGCACACGATCCGCTGGTCGCGACGCTCGTCCGCGCAGATCGCACAGAATTCGCCCTCCGCCAGACTGCCGCAACGCGTGCAGCGCCGCACGCTGCGCGAAGCCTCCGCGAGCGCGTCCATCAGCACCGGCAGCGACGCGGGTTTTCCCACGAGGAGGTGAAGCGCCATCCGCTCCGCGGAGCGATACCCCACCCCGGGCAGTTGCTTGAGCTGCTGCTGGAGTTTCTCGAAGGCTGGGGTCATGAAAATTTCGGATTGGTGATTTCGGATTTCGGATTTTTTTCAACCAATCCGAAATCCGGATTCCAAAAATCCCAAATCAGAACATCCCCGGCATCTGGAAGGCCGAGGTGACCTTCTGCATCTCGGCGTCGTTGAATTCCTTGGCCTGCTTGGCGGAGTCCTGCACGGCGGCGAGGAGTGTGTCGGAGACGAGCTTGCTGTCTTCCTTGAGGAACTCGGGGTCGAGCGCGAGCGACACGAATTTGCCCGCGCCGTTGACCTGGATCTTGACCGCGCCGCCACCGGCGGTGACGTCGATGATCTTGGCTTCCATCTGGGTCTGGAGCGACTCGATGGATTTCTGCATTTTCTGGGCTTGTTTGAGAAGTTTGCCTACGCCGGCCATGGTGGGAGGGAGTTAAGAGTTAGGGTTTGGAATTGGGAGACGGTTAATGCCTCGCAACCCGTGGAAATCTTCAAGCACCAAGTATCGCCACGTAACCTTCGCGGAACGTCGGGTAAACCGGCCGCCAGCCGAGCACGCGCTTGATGCGATCATTGGCGATCACGCGATCCGGCGTCACGGCGCGGCGCCCTGTCGCGGGCGCACCGGTGAACGCCGGCTCCGGCACGCCGAGGCGCGCGGCCAGCCAGTTGACCATCTCGGCCTTTGGCGCGGCACCGTCATCGGCCACGTTGAAGACTCCGCACGCTAACCCGACGGGCGCGCCGAACACCGCCCATACCGCGCCGGCAATATCGTCGCGGTGGATCAGGTTGAGATGAAAATCGCCACGCCCCGCCACCATGCCCGCGCCCTCGCGCAACTGGTCGAGCAGATGGTGCCGCCCAGGCCCGTAAATCCCCGCAAGCCGGAGCACGCACCCGCCGCCGCTCCAGCCGAGCGCGAGGTTTTCGGCCTCCAAAAGAATTTGTGCGTTTTCGCCGCCGCCGGTTGTCGCGGCGGTTTCATCGACGCGCACACCGCCATCCTGCGGATAAACTGACGTGCTGCTCGTGTAAACGAACACACCGACCGGCGCGCGCTTCGTCCAGGAAAGGACCGATTTCATGCCGTCAACATAGCTGCGCCGATAGCCGCCGGAACTCACGCAGTTAAGCGCGAAATCCGCCCCGCCTGCCAGCGCGGGGTGCGCGTGCCAGTCGTCCGCCGCGAGATCGGCGACGACCGCATTGACACCGAGTGCGCGCAAAGCCTCTGCCTTTTCCACATTTCGGGTGAGCGCGGTCACGCGCATCCCGCGCGCGATCGCCTGCCGCGCGACCTCGGCGCCGACATAGCCGGCTCCAAAGACAGTAAGGTGTTTCCCACTGAAAATTTCAGGTGCAACTAAGCTCATCCGTTGCATTCCTAAGCATATGCCCACCGTTCTCGCAATCTTGCCAGCGGGTTTTGAGGAATTGGAAGCCGTCGCCCCCATCGACCTGCTCCGCCGCGCCGGAGCCGAGGTCACGGTGGCCGCGCTCGGCGCCACCATCCATGTGACCGGTCGCAACGGCCTCACGATGCACGCCGACACCACGCTCGACGCGCTCGGCGAAAACATCTTCGACCTGCTCTTCCTGCCTGGCGGCCCTGGCGTCGCGCTTATGCGGGCCGACCCACGCGTGCGCGCCGCCGTCCTACGCCATCACCAGGCGGACCGCTGGCTCGCGGCCATCTGCGCCGCCCCCGCCGTGCTCCACGACGCGGGCCTGCTCGCCGGACGCCGCTACACGGCGCATTTTTCAGTGGCGTCCGAACTGACCGCTATTCTTGCCGACCAACGGGTCGTCGCCGACGGTCATTTGCTCACCTCGCGCGGGGCGGGCACCGCCATTGATTTCGGCCTCATGCTAATCACCCAACTCGTTTCCCCCGAAAAGTCGGCCGAAGTAGCCTGCTCGATCTGCGCATGACCGGCTCAATCGCCTCGAAACAAAGGCATTGCCGCGTTTAACCCCCTGCGTTCATCTTACCAAACCCTAGGGGTTAAACCCTAGGGTTACTCTTCAGGACTCACTCTCTTTTACTCTCAACCCAGTCACTTCGCACGAGAAGTGACGGGGCGAAGCCTTCCCCTCCAACTACGATGTGCGGCATCGCAGGCTACCTCAGCCAAAACCAATCCCCGCCCGACCGGCTCGCCGCCGTCTCACGGATGAACGCCGCCATGGTGCGCCGCGGTCCCGACGACGAGGGTGCGGACACGTGGGGCGAGGCCACGCTCGGCATGCGCAGGCTCGCGATTTTCGATCCGGCCCACGGGCACCAGCCCATGAGCACGGCCGACGGCCGCTGGCATCTCGTCTTTAACGGCGCGATCTACAATTTCCGCGCCCTCCGCGCCGAGTTGCAGGCGGCCGGACGCTCCTTCCACACCGAGTGCGACACCGAGGTGTTGCTCGCCGCCATCGCGCACTGGGGCGAAGGCTGCCTCAACCGCCTGCGCGGCATGTTCGCCTTCGCCGCTTGGGATTCCCAGGACCACACGCTGCTGCTCGCCCGCGATCCGTTCGGCATCAAGCCGCTCTACGTCCACACCACCGCCGACGGAGACCTGCTTTTCGCCTCGGAACTCAACGGCCTGCTCGCCTCCGGTCGCGTCCCCGCCGCCATCGATCCACAGGCAGTCAGCGCCTACCTGGGGTGGCTAGCCGTGCCCGCTCCGCAAACAATCTATCGTGGCGTGCGCAGCCTCCGCCCCGGCGAATGCGCCGTATGGCGCGCCGGCAGGCTCGACTTCAAAACCTACTGGTCGTTGCGCGACGCCTACGCCTCGCAGGACATCCGCGTCACTCGCTCGCCCGCCGAATTCACCGCCGGTCTCCGCGCCCAACTGGAGGACTCCGTGCGCGCCCATGCCATCGCCGACGTGCCGGTCGGCGCGTTTCTCTCCGGCGGACTCGACTCCACCGCGCTCGTCGCGCTGATGACCAGGCTCGGCGGCGCACGTCTGAAAACATTTTCCCTCGGCTTCGACGAAGCCGGCTATTCCGAGGCGGATGCCGCCGCCGCCAACGCCCGTTACCTCGGCGCCGACCATCACGCCAGCGTGCTCACCGGCGAACGCGTCGCCGCCGACATCGGCACGATCCTCGCCACCCTCGACCAGCCCACCGGCGACGGCATCAACACCTACTACGTCAGCCAAGCCGCGCGCGCCGGCGGCGTCACGGTTGCATTGTCCGGCCTCGGCGCGGACGAGCTTTTCGGCGGCTACCCATCCTTCCGCAACGTCGCCCTCATCTCGCGCTGGCTGCCCGTCTGGCACGCATTACCCGCCTTTTTTCGCGAGACGTTGCTCGCCCGCTGGGAACGCGGCGACACGCGCCAGCGCAAGCTCACCGACACGCTGCGCCACGGCGACCGCCGCCCCGCCGCGCTCGCATTGCTGCAACGCCGCGTGTTCGCCGAGTCCACCCGCTGCTCGCTGCTCAGTCCCGACGCGATGTGCGCCTACGCGCCTCACCCCGAGGAAGCCGCGCTCGCGACCGAGCTTGCCGGCGCCGATCTGTTCGCCCTCACCAGCGCCGCCGAGCTGCGCGGCTACATGACCGACGTGCTCCTGCGCGACAGCGACGTGATGAGCATGAGCCAGTCACTCGAACTGCGCGTGCCCTTCGTGGACCGCCCGCTCGTGACCTGGCTCGCCCGCCAGCCCACCGCCTTCAAATACACCCCGGCCCGCCCCAAGTCCTCGCTGGCCTTCGCCGCGCGCGATCTGCTCCCGCCGGATCTGCTCAGGCGCCCGAAACGCGGCTTCACCCTGCCCTTTGCCCGCTGGATGCGCGGACCGCTCAAACCGTTTCTCGAGGAAACCTTCTCAGCCGCCAGCGTGGAACGCAGCGGGCTGTTTTCACCGGAGGCCGTCCAAGCCCACTGGCGGGGCTTTATCGCCGGCCGCGACACCGCCGAATGGTCGCGTGTTTGGAGCCTCGCCATGCTCATCGCATTCGTAAACCGTAAATCCGGTTGAGCTAATCCAAAGCAGCCCTGCCCCATCCCTGAGCCACCCATCATGATTCCATTGCCCACCCATCCACCCTCTAGCCGAGGCGTGATTTATGTAGCCTTGGGAAAACACTGTTTGGAAGAGTCCACCGTCTCAGTCGCATGGTCGCATGGAAAGCGCGCGCCCTGATCTGAGATCCGCATGCTCCCATGAATTTCCTACTGCTCGCCCCCGAGCTTTTCACGACCGACAGCGGCATCCCGCGCTGCCTCCGGCTTTACTTAAAGGCGCTCTGCGACATCACCGCCGAAAAAGGCCGCGTCCGCTTTATCGCCCTGAACGACGCGAACATCGATTCCGCCGATCTACGTCCCTACACGGGCCCCACGCTCGCCGAGTGGTCGGCCTGCAACCGGGACAAGAAACTTTTCATCACCGAGGTTCTCAAGCTGAGCCATAACACCCAATTTCTCATCTGCGGTCACGTCGCCCAGTTGCCCGTCGCCTGGCTGGCGAGCCGGCTTCGGCCCAAGCTGCGCTACATCCTCGTCGCCCACGGCATCGAAGTCTGGCGCCCGTTCACCTTCCTGGAGCGCCGTGCGCTGAAGGGAGCTCACCGCATCCTCTGCGTAAGCGAGTTCACCCGCCGCGAAATCCTTAAACGCGTCCCGCTCGATGAAAACCGCCTCTTGGTGGTGCCCAATACACTCGACCCGCTCCTCGAAGCCGGAGCGGACGCCGCTGTGATCAGCACCAGCCAACCAGTCATCCTCACCGTCTCCCGCTTGTCCGCCGCCGACCGCTACAAGGGCATCGACCATCTCATCGAGGCCATGCCCGCCATCCTCAAGACGGCCCCCGGCACCAAACTGCGCGTGATCGGCCGGGGCGACGACGCCCACCGCCTCCAAAACCTCGCGCGCGAACACGATCTCGGCGGCGCGGTGGAGTTCGCGGGCTTCGTGAGCGACGCCCAACTGCGTCACGAGTTCGCCCGCTGCACCTTCTTCGCCCTCCCCAGCCAGAAAGAGGGCTTCGGACTCGTTTACCTAGAAGCCATGGCCGCCGGCAAACCCTGCCTCGCCGCCAACGAGGGCGGCGCCCCCGAGGTCATCAGCGCCGAATCTGGCCTGATCGTGCCCTACGGAAACGTGCCCGTGATCGCAGAAGCCTGCATCGCCATGCTCGCGAAAAAATGGGACGCTCAGGCGATCTTGGCCTACGCGCGGAAATTTTCCTATCCGCATTTCCGCGACCGGCTCGCGGCCTTGCTTTTACCATGATCTCTAATCAACAGGAATTGCCCGAACTCGTCATCGAGGCCGGCCGCGCCGAACGCCATTATTGGCGCGACCTCTGGCGCTACCGCGAGTTGGCTGGCTTCCTCGCCTGGCGCGACATCAAGGTCCGCTACAAACAGGCGTCGCTCGGCATCGCCTGGGCGGTGATCCAGCCCGCCGTGCAAACCCTCCTGCTCACCTTCGTCTTCGGCAAGCTCGCCAAGATGCCCGGCGGCGACGTGCCCTATCCCTTCATCGTGCTCTGCGGCCTGCTCCCTTGGCAGTTGTTCACCTCCGCCTTCAACGGCGCGGGCAACAGCCTCGTCGGCAACTCCCACCTCATCAGCAAAGTCTATTTCCCCCGCCTCGTCGTGCCGCTTTCCTCGCTCGCGGTTTCACTGGTGGATTTTGGTATCATGCTCGTGCTGGCCGTGCCGCTCATCACGGTTTTCGTGGGCCTGCCCGGCTGGCAGATTCTGCTGCTCCCCTTGTTCGTGCTGCTCGCGCTAACCATCGCGCTCGGGGCCGGCCTATGGATCACCGCGCTCACCGTGCGCTTCCGCGACTTCCGGTTCATCACGCCTTTCATTCTCCAGATCGGCATGTTTGTGACGCCAGTCGGCTACCGCACCGACGTCCTCCCCAACTGGCGCGACCTGCTCGCGCTCAACCCGCTTTCAGGCGTGGTGGACGGCGTGCGCTGGTGCCTGCTCGGCGGCCGCACCACACTCTACTTACCGGGGCTAGGCCTTTCCATCGTCATCGCCATTCTCCTCCTGATTACGGGCGTCTGGTATTTCCGCCGCACCGAAAAACAGTTTGCCGACATCATCTGACATGAGCCTGCCCGCCATCGAAGTTTCCGGCCTGAGCAAACGCTACGTCATCGAACACGAGTCGCAGCACGACAACCTGCGCGACACGCTCCACCACACCGCGCGCAAGCTCTGGCGGCGCGTCCGCTGGGGCACGGGGTTCGAGAGCGAAGAGTTCTGGGCGTTGCGCGACGTGTCCTTCGCGGTCCAGCCCGGCGAAGTCGTCGGCATCATCGGCCGAAACGGCGCGGGCAAATCCACGCTCCTGAAAATCCTCTCGCGCATCACCGAGCCCAGCGCGGGCAAGATCACGTTGCGCGGCCGTGTCGCCAGCCTGCTGGAGGTCGGCACCGGCTTTCACCCGGATCTCACCGGACGGGAAAACGTCTTCCTCAACGGCGCCATTCTGGGGATGAGCCGCACGGAGATCCGCAAGAAATTCGACGAAATCGTGGCCTTCGCCGAGGTGGAGCGGTTTCTCGACACGCCGGTCAAACGCTACAGCAGCGGCATGTATGTGCGCCTCGCCTTCTCGGTCGCCGCCCACCTGGAACCCGAAATCCTGATCGTGGACGAGGTGCTCGCCGTCGGCGACGCCGAGTTCCAAAAGAAATGCCTGGGTAAAATGCAATCCGTCGCACACGGCCAGGGGCGCACCGTCCTCTTCGTGAGCCACAACCTGCAAGCGGTCGAACATCTCTGTCCCCGCTCGCTGCACTTGGCCAACGGACGCGTCGTCGGCATGGGCGATTCTTCCGCAATCATCGCCGATTTCATGCGCCGCCCGTCAGATCAAAAAAACACCCCGATCTCACGCGAACTCGCCGACGGCTTTCGCCTGTGCCGCCTGGAATTGAAGCCCGATCCCGTTGCCATCGGCCGCCCCGTCGAATTCACGCTGACCCTGCAAGCCTCCCACGCCGCCAGCATCAAGGACATCCATCTCTATTTCTATAATTCCTTCGGCAATCGCGTCGCCATCGTAGATCTGCGCGCCGAAGCGGGCGCTTATGAATGCGCGCCGGGCCAAGCCATCACCTTTGAAGGCCAGATCGCCAGCCTCCCCTTTGTGCCGGGCACCTACAGCGTCGGGTTCACACTGAGCACCTCCCGCGAACACGTCGCCTATTCGGATTTGCTGGAGCTGGTCGTCCCGGCCGCCGCGCCGCGCAACGGACTCACGCCCCATGCCTCCCAGTATCTGGGCACCACCTTGCTCGACTCCCGCTTTTCGAGCACGCTTTCCGCGGGCTCAGAGGGATGATGATCGCGCCAGAACCATCCCTCCCCATGCGCGCCGCCCCGCCGCCCGCCAACAGTCACGCCCAATTCGGCGAAGACCTTCGGTTGCTCCTTATTTTTGGCAGTCAATCTCACGGCACCTGTGCTGAGGTGGGTGCCTACGATGGAGTGACCGGCAGCGCGACCCGGGCTTTCGAGGAACGCAACTGGCGCACCATCCTCGTCGAACCGATTCCGGAGCTGGCCGCTCAAGTCAGGTTAAACCGGAAAGGCCGGCTGTTCGCCGCCGCCGCCGGCCCGGAAAACGGATCGGTGACGATTCGGCGGGCTCGCGGTGATTTGGCCATCTCGGCGGTCGATCCGGGAATCTGGCAAAAAAACCTTTACGACCTGCGCGGGGAATCATGGGACGATCTGGTCGTGCCGCAGTTCACCCTGGATCACATGCTGGCAGAGGCCGGGGTGGAGACGCTGGATTTTATCACCATTGATGTGGAAGGTTACGAGTTATCTGTGCTGCAAGGTTTTGATCTTGGCCGATGGAAGCCCCGGGTGCTCATCATCGAGGATAATTCCCGCGGGCTTGACCGTTTAGTCCCCGCTCATCTGGCCCGGGCCGGCTACGCGTGCTTCGCTCACACCGGGGTGAACGACTGGTATGCCCGCACAAACGACCATGAGCTTGCCTCTCTGCGAGCCTGCACACGCCAAAAGATGCGGAAGGCGGTTCAGCCGCTTCTCGCCAAGTCCAAGCAAATCATTCCCGGCGGCGTCAAACGCCTGCTTCGCCGCATCTTTATGACTCGCTGAAATCCAGCATGCATTTCCTCATCCGCCTACGTTCCCGCCTCACCGTCTGGCTGCTCCGGCAAAAATTCGCCAAACGCTACGCGCTCGCCAACCTTATGTGTCCATCGACCGATGCGTTGGTAGGAGCAGCGGGCCGCAAACGCCCGCCCATCCCGCTCCCCAAGGTATCGCACATCTTCTATCATCAGGCCTCGGTTGAGCTCGAATGCGCGGAAAACTCCCTGCGCACCCTGCTCTGGAATATTCCCGAAACGGACGAAGTCATCCTCTACGACAAGGGTGGCACGCTTCCCCCGGGCTGTTTTGCGATGCTGGAGAAACAGCACTGGCGCAGTTGGGCCGTGCATCGCGAGACGGCTCCCGAAATGGCCTCCTATACCTACGGCATGAATCACAGCCTGCCGATGGCGCGCGCACCCATCGTGATGCTTTGGCGCAGCGACTACGTGTATCCCCGAGGCCTCTACGAAAAATACCTGCTGCACATCGCCGATCACGACATCGTGCTGCCCTATAAAGTGAACATCGGCGCCGCCCATGTGCGCGGTGACTTTATCCGGGCGCATTGGGACAAGCTTGATCCCTACGACGAAGCGTTCTGGGCCGCCAACACCGCCGAGGTCTATTCCATCTACGAGAGCCAGGACCCCGTCCACTTCGCCATTCGGAAATCCACATGGGAAAAGCTGGGAGGGTTGAACCACCAGTTATGGGGCTATGGCTGGCAGTTTGGCGAATTTGCCGCCCGCCTCCGCCGGATATTGCCGCGCCGCCGCATAAAATACTTCGATCACGCCTGGCCCGTGCATCAGAACCACGCGTCCTCCCTCATGGTGCGGTCCACCGGCTACGATGCCAAAAAAGCCGAGGAAGACCGGCTTGGCCGCGAACGCTTTACCGCCTTCCTCGGCGGCCCCGCCGCATTCAAATGCTACGAATATCGCTGGCATCAGAAACTCCCGCCCATTCCCGCCGAGGAACGGCGCTGATCCCCGCACGCCCTCCGCATCTCCATGTTCGCCGCCCCGCCGACTGAAACCACTCTAAAGATACGCCCGCCCCGTGCGTGGTCGCGTCATTTATGGTTTGCCGGCGTGGCGCTCGCCATCGGCGCATGGCGGCTCTGGCTTTGCGCCCAGGCTCCGCACGACACCGCCGACATCCTGCGCCATCTCTACACCGCGCTCGCGGTTCTACGAGATGGTCTGGGCGCGCTCGCCCATCCGCTCTCCGCCTTGGCGCCTTCGCTATCATCAACGGTTCCGTGGGCCGATTATCCCTACAATTATCCCATTGGGGCCGTCGCATTTTTCAGCCTGGTCGCCAGTGTTCACCCGAGCGTCCTCGCGGCTAAAATTTTCCTCACCGGCGTGGAGGCCATCAACAGCATCCTCGTCGGCCGGATCACCGGATCGCGACTGGCGGCGCTCGCCTATTGGGCCTCGCCCCTCTCGCTTTGGTGGGTTTCGCACGAAGGCCAGTTTGAGCCCGCGCAAACATTGCCGATGCTCCTCGCCTGGTGGCTGCTTGCCCGGCGCCCCGGCTGCGCAGGCGCCCTGCTGGCCCTGGCCGTGCAGGTCAAACTGACCGCCCTGCTCCTGCTTCCGCTCGGCCTCATGCAAGTGTGGCGTCTCTCGACGCCGGCCGCTCTCCGGGTTTTCGTGGCCGGCTTTTTAATCGGCTTCGCGCCAAGTGTTCTGGCCGCGACGGCTTATCCCATGGTTGCGCAAATCTTCCTCACCTCTTCGTGGCCGGTGACGTTTAATCCCTGGCACTGGGCCTTCCTTCAAGGAGGGCACCGGTGGTGGTTGCCGGTTTCCTACGTGCTCATGGTTCAAGCCGCCTTGGCGGGCGCAATTTCAGTCATGCTATACGGCCTCTGGAAGGATCGACGCGGGGCGAACGCTTTCCAATGGGCGGCTCCGCTCGCCTTGGCCGGTCTCGCGAAGACGGCGGGCGTTTTCCAGCCTTGGTATTGGCTGGTGTTCACCGCGTTTCTTCCGACCCTCGCACGCGGACGGCTCCCGGTCATCCTCGCCATCCTCCTGCTGGCCATCGAGCCTCTCTGCACATGGCAACTTGTGCGCCATCGGGTGGGGCCGGATAACTTTCCCAACACCGTTAGCGCAGGCCAGATTTTGCATTTACCGTGAATCACGTCCCTCCGTCCCGCACCATCCCTTGGACCGCGCGCTTTTTCGGGCGGGCCCGCGCATGGCGTTCAAGCCTGATGATTCTGCAAGCGCGCCTCGGCGGCGTCCACATAGGCCCGCAATGCATCCTCGGCGCCGGATGCGATCTTCAGCCCGGCGGTGAACCTTCCCGCCGGGGCCGCTTGCAAATCGGGCCGGGCTGCATCCTTGAAAACAACGTCGTGCTGCGACCCTATGGAGGCTCGATCACCCTGGATCACGATGTCTTCCTCGGACCGGGCACGGCCATCTACGGCCACGGAGGCGTAGAGATCGGTGCGGACACGCTCATCTCCATGCACTGCCGCATCCTCTCGTCCAACCACACGGTCCCGCCCCCCGGCACGGCCATCCGCTCGCAACCCGACATCGCCCTGCCCACGAAAATCGGCCGCGACGTCTGGCTCGGCGCGGGCGTAACGGTGCTCGGCGGCGTGACCATCGGCGACGGCTGCGTCGTCGGCGCAGGCGCAGTCGTCACCAAAGACCTGCCGCCCAACTCGGTCGCCGTCGGCGTGCCCGCGCACGTGGTTGCCCAGCGCGCCTGACCGGCCCCTGCTCATCGGTCCATTGTCATGACTGTCACCCTCCCCGCCACCCTGCTTTCCTCCACCGCGAAAATTTTGGATGCGGGCGGCTGGTTCATCCCCTTTGACCAAGCCACCCATGTGGTGGACTTGATGCCTTATCAAACGCGCGGCGGTGTCCTCCGCCTCGATCCCCTGCCCGGCGAGCGTTTTTCACAGAGCACCTGGCACCAGATCGATTTCCTTAAGCCCGAACTCAAACTGCCCTTCCCCGACAAGTTCTTCGATTTCTCCGTGTGCGGCCACACCGTGGAAGATCTGGCCGACCCCCGAAGCCTGCTCTCCGAGCTCCGGCGCGTAAGCAAAGCGGGCTACATCGAAACGCCCTCCCGCCTCTCCGAACAGACCGTCGGTCTGCGCGACCGCATGACCGGCGCCCAAGGCCATCCTCACCATCACTGGATCGTCGAGGCGGACGGTCCCCGCCTCCTGCTCTCCTCAAAAAAAGCTTCCCTTGCCGGCCCGCCACCGACGCACCGCGTTCCCCTGCGAATCTTCGAGTCCCTGAGCGCGCGGAACCCCGGATCGCCGATCATGGGCTTTCACTGGGAAAACGATTTCGACTGGGAAATCCTTTCCGACGGCGAAGCCGCGCGCCGCGCCCAAGCCTTGGTTTCTTCACTCCAGATATCGTCAACCGATCGGCTGCTCGACGCTGTCATCCGAAAAATGCGCGTTATCAAACGCGGTTTCGCAAAATCTTCCCCCCGCGACACCACCGATTGGTGGCGGGAAATGATTACGATCAGCCGGCCCTACAGCACCCTCCCCCTCTGATCGCACGGCGCTCCCCCCCATGGCCCGTTTATCCGTCATCATCTGCGCGCATAATCCCCATCCCGGCCGCCTTGCGCGCACGCTCACAGGCCTGCGATCGCAAACGCTTCCCCCCTCCGCATGGGAATGCCTGCTCGTGGACAACGCCTCCATCCCCGCCCTCGAGCGCGCTTCGCCCGATCTCCCAAACCTCCGCGTCGTCCGCGAAACCAAACCCGGCCTCACTCACGCCCGCCGGCGCGGCCTGCATGAAACGTCCTCCGCCCTCTGCGTATTCGCCGATGACGACAACGTCCTCGCCCCCGATTATCTCGAACAAGCCCTCCGCCTCTCAGAGGCGCATCCGCACGTCGGTGCGTTTGGCGGACGCAGCCTGCCCGAATTCGAGAAACCTCCCGCCGACTGGGCGCAGGAGTTTTCCGGCCTGCTCGCGCTCCGCGACCTGGGTGAGCATGCCATCATCGCCCCCGCCGAAAATCCTCCCCGCAACTATCCGCTCTGCGCTCCCATCGGCGCCGGCATGGTCTTGCGCCGCGAAGCCGCCCAGACTTGGCTCGACGCGCCTGATCGCGGCCTCACCGACCGCCGCGGCTCCGAGCTGACCTCCGGCGGCGACAACGACATCGTGCTCACGCTCTTCGCCGCCGGATGGGCCGTCGCCTATTTCCCCGAGCTCTCGCTCACCCATCTCATCCCCGCCGGACGGCTCGGAGCCGACTACCTCGCCCGGCTCAATCGCGGCATCCAACACTCATGGATGCGTGTGCTCACGCTCCACCGCATAAATCCTTGGGGACCGTTGACCCCGACCGGCGCAACGCTCCGCAAAGTCAAAGCGTGGTTCACCCATCGCCCGTGGACCTCACCCTCCGCGAACATCCGATGGCAAGGGGCCTGCGGTCATTTCGATGGTCGCAAGCCAGTTCCATTCCCAACTTGATGAACGACCGCCCTATCCGCCCTTCCGTCAATGTTCTGGCCGACCTCGCCATTATCCTCGCCTATAAAGAAGACACGGCCCGCCTGGAAAAAGCGCTCCGCGACGAAGGCTTCACCGTGGAGGTTCAGCGCGCCACCTACGACGAGCGCGAGTTGACCTACAGCCGCACCATCCGCTGCCTGCTCAACCATCAGGCCGCCTGGCGCCGCGCCGCCGACCGCGAACGCTGCACCGTGGTCGTCGAGTCTGATTTTGTGCCTTGCGTGGGCTTCGGCCGCACCCCGGCCCCCTTCGATCCCGCACGCCATGGCCCGCTTGCCTGGGCTTTTCTCTATGGCGGTGGCCCGCGCATCTTCTGGGCCCACGCCGATGGCACGCTTGAAGGCCACGCCGCCTGCCCCGTCGCCACCCTCGTCTCGCCCCTCGCCGCGCCGCTCCTCGTGCGCTTCGCCGAAGAAGAAATCGCCCGCTGCGATCCCTCTGCTCATTCGATGTGGGACACCGTTTTCCAATGGTCGATCATGGGCTGGGGCGGACGGTGTTTCCTCCCTTTCCGGCACTATGGGGAACACGGCGGCATCGCCAATCCCGAGCACGGCGTCGCGCGCGTCGGCTGGGCCAGTCGCTTCCCGCTTCTCATGCGCTTCGATGGCTTCAACAACCACCACGCCGAATGCCTCCTCGGCCCCCTGCGCTTTCTCCCGCCGTATGCCCGCGGATCACGCGTGCGTTTCCTCGCCACGCGTCTTGCCGCCCGGTTCGTCGGCTGGGGCCGTCTCCTCACCGGGCGTGTGGCCGCGCCCGTGCGCGAGCTACCCGCTCGCGACCGTCGGCGCGCCCGCCTCGCCGCCTTGATCCGTCTGCTCTGAATCCATGCCTCCCCTGCGCACGTTATTAGGTGACCTCCATCGGCGCTGGAGTCTCCTCGGCCGACACGACGAAGCCTCCGCCGTGCTCCGCCATTTCCACCTGCTGCGCCGCCCAAAACGAAAGGCCGGGCACATCCTCTGGCAGGGCCGTCCGCTCCACTACGCCGACGGGCCGTCCCTCTACTATCAGCTAGGCGACATTCACGTTGCCAAGGTTTACGATTTTTCCACGTCCGATCCGGCGCCGCGCATCCTCGACGTCGGCGG
>JANXLP010000683.1 GCA_025355125.1 Opitutaceae bacterium
CAACAGCAAACGCTTCTCCGAAATCGTCGGCGAACAATACCGCATCGCCAGCGCCCTCCTCGACGGCGCCCGCAACCGCACCTGGGGCTGGCTCCCCGGTTTCCGCAACCGCGAGAAAGGCATCGAGTATTTTGAATATATCCTGATCAACGCGCCCTACAGCGACTACGCTCCGCTCGCGCTCATGAACATCGCGCGCGGCCACCAGAAGCTCCGCCAGCCCGAGGAGGCGATCGACGCCCTCGACCGCATGATCAACACCTACCCGCAGAGCCTCCTCGCGCCCGACGCCTATCTGAAACTCGCCCAAGCCCACGCCGGCCTCGTCGAGGGTGCCTACTACGACCAAGCCTCCACCAAGGAGGCCGTCACCTACTTCGAAGACTTCATGATCCTCTTCCCGAGCGATCCCAACGTCTCCTCCGCCGCCAAGGGCCTCGACGTCATGAAAGCCATGCTCGCCGAGAGCAAAATGAAGATCGGCGATTTCTACTTCTACAAACGCAGCAATTTTAAAGCCGCCAAAGTTTTCTACAACGAGGCCATCACCGCTTATCCCGACTCCGAAGTCGCCAAACGCGCCAAGATTCGCCTCGTCTCCGTCGAAGCCAGCGCCGAGGGCAAGCCCCTGCCGGCCGACGCCAAGAAGAAGCGTTTCTGGTTGTTCTGAGTTCTCCGCCCTCCGCGCGGTTCAGCACCATGATGCTTCGTCCGCTCCTCGCCTTACTCGCCTGCGTCGCCCTCTTTGGTCTGGCCGCAGGCTGCGCGAACTACCAGTTGGGCACCGCGGGCAAGCTGGCTTTCACCACGCTCTACGTGGAGCCCGCCACCACTAAGATTCTCCTGCCTCAGGCCCAGGCGATCATCGGGACTCAGGTCCGCGACGCCTTCCTCCGCGACAACCGCGTGACCCTCGTCAACTCTCCCGAGGCCGCCGACGCGACCCTGTCGATGGAGATCACCGACTATCGCCGCGAAGTCGCCACGCAGCGCCGTGACGACACCGGCTTGGCCCGTAAATTCACCCTTACTCTCGGCGTTCGCTGCACCCTCAAGGACCGTCGTGCGGGAAAAGATCTTTTCACCAACCGGGAAATCACCGTCCGCCGCGACGCCTACACCGACAGCGGCCAAAAGCTTCCCTCGGGCATCAGCGTCAGCGACCAGCTCCAGGCCGAATACCAAGCCCTCCCGCTCCTCGCCGACGCGCTCGCTGATAAAGTCGCCCACGCCGTCCTCGACGTCTGGTGATCGCCGAAAGTGGCATGGGCATCTTGCCCATGTCCGATAGTGCTCCCGCGCGCGACACCGCGCTCACGTCTTGCGCCGCGTCTCATTCCCGTTTCTCTGCCAGCCGTGACGCACGCGCCCATCCTCGCCCCTTCGCTGCTAGCCGGTGACCACGCCCATCTCGCCTCCACCGCCGCCATCGTCGAGCAAATGGGCCTGTCTTGGCTCCATGTGGATATCATGGACGGCCACTTCGTCCCTAACCTCACCTTCGGTCCCGAGACCGTCGCCGCCCTCCGCCGCCACGGCAGCAAACTGTTTTTCGACACGCATCTCATGCTCTCGGAACCGCAGCGCTACATCGATGCCTTCGCCCGTGCCGGCTCCGACCAGATCAGCATCCACATCGAGCCCGCCTACGATCACGGCGCCGCCCTCGCCCGCATCCGCGCCCTCGGTTCCAAAGCCGGCCTCGTCCTCAACCCCGACACGCCCGCCTCCGCCGTCGAACCCTTCCTCGGCCAAGTCGATCTCGTGCTCGTGATGACCGTGCAACCCGGCTTCGGCGGCCAGCCGTTCCGCACCGACATGTTGGCCAAGCTCACGCAGCTCTCCAACTGGCGTCGCGAGCGCGACCTGTCCTTCCGGCTGGAAGTGGACGGCGGCATCGATCTCACCAACGCCCCGCTTTGCCGTGCCGCCGGTGCCGACACCTTCGTCGCCGGCACCTCGTTTTTCAAAGCCGACGACAAGCCCGCCTTCGCCACCGCTTTCGCTGGTTTGTAGGCTCGCCCAAGGTTTTTGATAACCGCCCCACTGATCCGTCGTCCTACGGCACAGTCGGTGCTCACGCACATTTCGCGCGTCCAGATAACTCCCCCCACCGCCATGAGAAAAAATCACTCCGCCATCGTCATTTTTTTAACCGCCCTGGCCTTGAATGCGTCCAGCGCTTTGGCCCAGCGCACGAAAGAGGAGATCATCAAACAGATCGACTCCGGCGAGGCCGCCTATGCGGCCATCGCCCTCAAAATCTGGGGCTACGCCGAAGTCGGTTATCATGAAACCAAAAGTTCGGCCCTCCTCCAGGAGCAGTTCCAGAAGGAAGGTTTCAAGGTGGACGTCGGTGTCGCCGCCATTCCCACGGCGTTTGTCGCGAGCTACGGAAGCGGTCATCCCATCATCGGCATTCTCGGCGAGTTCGACGCCCTCCCCGGCGTTGCCCAAGAAGCCGTCCCCGAACTCAAACCCATTCCCGGCCAGGTCGCCGGTCACGCCTGCGGTCATCACCTCTTCGGCACCGCCTCGATGGAGGCCGCCGTCGCCGTAAAAAACTGGCTGATCGCCACCGGCCAGAAGGGCACCATTCGCTTCTATGGCACGCCCGCCGAGGAAGGCGGCTCGGGCAAAGTTTACATGGTGCGCGCCGGCCTCTTCGACGATGTCGATACCGTGCTCCAATGGCATGCCGGCGACCGCAACGAGGTCCGCATGGGGAGCACCCTCGCGAACAAATCCGGCAAGTTCCGGTTTCGCGGCATCGCTTCCCACGCCGCCGCCGCTCCCGAGCGCGGTCGCTCCGCCCTCGATGGCGTCGAATCGATGGACTACATGGCGAACATGATGCGCGAACACGTCCCCGAAACGACCCGCATCCATTACGTGATCACCAAGGGCGGCGAAGCCCCCAACGTCGTCCCCGCCTTCGCCGAGGTTTACTATTACGTGCGCAGCCCCAGCCGTGACATCGTGAAAGACGTCTGGAGCCGCGTGGAAAAAGCCGCCAACGGCGCCGCCCTCGGCACCGGCACGACCGTTGACTGGGAAATCACCGGCGGCGCCTACGAACTTCTTTCCAACGAAACCCTCGGCCGCGTCATGCACAAAAACCTGGAGACCGTCGGCGGCGTCACCTACACGCCTGCCGAAAAAGCGTTCGCCGAGAAAATCGGCCGCACGCTGCCCGGCGGCAAACCCGCCGCGCTCGAACTCGCCGGCATGATCGCCCCTTTCAGCGATTCCTCCAGCGTCGGCACCGCATCCACCGACGCCGCCGATGTCAGCTGGACCGTGCCCATGATGGGCCTCGTCGCCGCCACGTGGGTGCCCGGCACTCCCGCGCACAGTTGGCAGGCCGTCGCCGCGGGCGGCACCAGCATCGGGATCAAAGGCATGCAGGTCGCCGCCAAGACGCTCGCCCTGACCGCCGTGGACCTGTTCACCCAACCCGAAATCATCATCAAGGCCAAAGCCGAGTTCCTCAAACGCCGCGGCGCCGATTTCAAATACGAGCCGATGGTCGGCAACCGCGCCCCGGCGCTCGATTACCGCAACTGAGGCTCCCTCTGCCTGCGACACCCGGCCGTCCGTTCCTCTTTTGATCGTATCGGCTTCGCTCGCCGACGCGCTTCGCTCAAACCGCTTTTAGACGGCAATTCGCTCCCTCCCCAGCCCCACCACCATGCCCAACGAAACGACGCACGCCGGCTACATGATTTCCGACGACCCCAGCCGTCTCGATCTCGACGCCATCCACGCCTACCTCTCGCGCAGCTACTGGGCCGCCACCCGCCCACGCGATATCGTCGCCCGCTCGCTGGAAAACTCCCTCTGCACTGGTATCTACGCACCGACCGGTGAACAAGTCGGACTCGCCCGCGTGATTAGCGATTACGCCACCTTTGCCTATCTCTGCGATGTTTACGTCCTCGAAGCCCACCGCAGCAGGGGACTCGCCAAAGCCGCCATGAGTTTTATTGAGGCGCATCCGTCGCTAAAGAACGTCCGATATTTCCATCTCTTGACGAAAGACGCCCACAGTCTCTATGCGCACTGTGGCTTCGCGCCCCTCGCCCAGCCCGAGCGCCACATGGAGCGCCGCGTCGCGTCCTGACTCAGTTCGTCCCCGCCCGCGCGATGGCCTCGGCCCGCGCGTAATTTCTCCGAAACGTGGCGCCCAGCTCGTTCGCCATATGAATCTCATCGACTTTGTTTTTCGAGCCCAACGCCGCGCGAATTTCTTTCCCCGTGCGATCATAGTCCACCGCCGATAAATCGGCCAACACCGCCAGCGCCGCCGCCCGCGCCTCCGGCGGCGCCGCGTTGATCGCGCGCCAAGCGCTCGTCAGCTCGCTGTGCGTGTCCTGACACATGATGCGGATGACAAACGCCATCTCGCGAAAAACTCCGCCCGTCCACTCGTTGCGATAAATCAACTGCTCCTTCTGCTCAAACGGTTGCGCCTCCGGATCGCTCCGCAGCGCCGACCACTCCGCGTGCGCATAAAAATCCCGCCGCACCGGCAACCGCCGCAGCGCAAACCGCTCCGGCCCGCCCGCCGTGCCCGCCTGAAAATTCCACAGTTTCTGACCCTCCATCGACAGCACGTATTCGATGAACGCCACCGCTACCTCCTTGTTTTTCGCACCGCGCAGCAACGCCACCGGATCGACCGAGCTCACCGATCCCCCCGCCGGCGAACTGTAGCCGATGCGTCCCGAAAATCCCCGGCGCTTCACCGCCTCTTCCTGCTGCCGCCCGTAAAAATCGATGCACATCCCCACCGCGCAATTCCCTGCCGCCACGTCGATCGGCGGTTTTTGCGAGGTATCCGTAAAGTAGCGCGCGTTGGCCCCCACGATCTGCAGCAAGCGCAGCCCCGCGAGCCAACCTTCGTGCACCGCCTTCGCCTCACGCGTCTTCACGTCTTCGTTCGGATTCTCCGCCGCCAGCGCGTTCAACCGCCGCTGCATCTGCTGCTGCACCACGTTCTCAAACGCCTTCGCGATCGACCCGCTCTTCGTCGGATCGCACAGCGCCACCTCGCCCATCAGCCGCGGGTCCTGCAAATCCGCCCACTGCTGCGGCTCATGCTCGATGCCGAGCCGCTTCAACGAATCGCGGTTAAAAATAACCCCATAGGCGCTCAGCACGCAGCCGATCCAGCGCCCTTCCTTGTCCCAATATTCCTCGCCCGCGTAGCTCTGCGGAATCACCGCATCGGTAAACCACTCGGGATGCTTTTTTAAAATCCCGCTGTCCACGATCCGCCCTGCCTTCGCCTGCTTGTCGAAATCGTAGGTGCCCCCGCCGAAAAACAGATCAATCCCGCACGCCGCCTCCGACGCCAGAAACGCCGCCCTCGCCTCCTTCACGATCACCGGCGCATCCGCCGGCAGCTTCGGATTCTGAAACCCCGCCTGCACCTCCACGCTCCACCGCTTCCCGAGCTTCTGCGTCCAAATATTTTGAAACGACGCCACGTATTCACCCTCAAGAAAACGCGCGATCTCACTCGTCCCGCCAATCACGCGCCAGTCGATCGCCACGGTCTTGCCCGTCTTCGCCCGATACCAGTCGCGAAACCCGCGCCCATACTCATGTCGGATCGCCTCGTTGTGCGGCGTCACCAGCACCAGCGTCTCGTCCGCTTTCTCCGCCGACGCCTGTTTCGGTCGCAACGCGAAGGGCAGCGCGACGGTCGCCACCAGCGCCAATATGATGATCGTCTGCCGCAGCATGAGACCCCTCAGTCCACCAAGATAACCACATCCTCCGGCGCCACCGTCGCGAAGAGTTCACCGCGCGACGCCCCGTCCACGAATCGTGGATTGCGTTCGAAAATCTTCAGCACGCGGTCCCTCACCACGAGGTCGTATTGCGCGACTTCACCCAGATAGACGAATCCGCCGATAGTCCCGCGCACCGAATTGCGTTCCGTAGCGCGATCCCGACTCAGCTCCCAGCACTCTGGCCGGATCGAGAGCGTGACCTCCTGCCCGACCGTCGGCGGCCGGCTCGGATCGCCGAGCACTCCGTCAAATCGCCCGACCTCAGTCTCTACCGTCGCCGATTCGCCGTGCATGCCGATCACCTTGCCTGTGATGAAATCCGTCTCGCCGATAAAATTCGCCACCGTCTTCCGCGTCGGCCGCTTGTAAACTTCCCGCGGCGTGCCGACCTGCAGAATATGCCCGCTCTCCAAAATCGCCATACGGTCCGACACCGACAGCGCCTCCTTCTGGTCATGCGTCACATAAACCGTCGTGAGCTTGAACTCCTTGCACACCCGCCGGATCTCCGTGCGCATCTCCAGTCGCAACTTCGCGTCGAGATTCGACAGCGGCTCGTCGAGCAACAGACACCGCGGCCGGATCACCAGCGCCCGCGCGAGCGCCACGCGCTGTTGCTGCCCGCCCGAAAGCTGATTCGGCCGGCGCTCCGCATACTGGCCCATGCGCACCGATTCCAACGCCTCACCCACGCGACGCTTGATCTCCTCCTTCGCCACCTTCCGCTCCTCCAGCCCAAACGCCACGTTCTGCGCCACCGACATGTGCGGCCACAGCGCGTAGCTCTGAAACATCATTCCCGTGTTCCGCTTGTGCGGCGCGAGCCGCGTCACGTCCTCCTCGCCAAAAAAAATCCTGCCCTCCTCCGGGATATAAAAACCCGCCATGCTCCGCAGCAGCGTCGTCTTGCCGCAACCGCTCGGCCCGAGGAGGAAAAACAACTCGCCCGGCTCGATCTTCAAGTCGAGTTGATGCAGGGCCGTGACGTTT
>JANXLP010000055.1 GCA_025355125.1 Opitutaceae bacterium
TTTTGCTCTTCGTTAAATACGTCTCGGATAAGGCCGCCGGCCAGAAGAGTTACCTGCTAGATGTCCCGCGCGGCGGCGGATTTGCCGACCTGGTGGCGGTAAAAAACGACAAGGACATCGGCAATAAGATCAACATCATCATCGCGAAGCTCGCCGAGGCCAACGACCTCAAGGGTGTCATCGACGTCGCCGATTTCAACGACGCCGACAAGCTCGGCAAAGGGAAGGAAATGGTGGACCGTCTCTCGAAGCTCATCGGCATCTTCGACAACCCGGCGCTCGATTTCCGGGGCAACCGCGCCGAGGGCGACGATATTTTGGGCGACGCCTACGAATACCTCATGCGGCACTTCGCCACCGAGTCGGGCAAGAGCAAGGGACAGTTCTACACGCCGGCGGAAGTCTCCCGCATCATGGCCCAGGTGATCGGCGTCGGTAGTGCCACCAGTGGCAGCCAGACGATCCACGATCCCACCAGCGGCTCCGGCTCCCTCTTGCTGAAGGCCCACGACGAGGCCAAAAGCCGCACCGGGCACGACCTCACGCTCTACGGGCAGGAGATGGACAATGCCACCGCCGCCCTCGCGAAGATGAACATGATCCTCCACGACTGCCCCACGGCGGAGATCTGGCAGGACAACACCCTCTCGACGCCTTACTTCAAGACCGCCGCCGGCCAGCTCAAGACCTTCGACTTTGCCGTCGCCAATCCCCCGTTCTCCACCAAGGCGTGGAGCAACGGCTTCGATCCGGCCAGCGACCTCTTCGGTCGTTTCAAGCTCGGCGGCGTCCCGCTCATCCCGCCGCAAAAGAACGGGGACTACGCCTTCCTCCTCCACATCCTCGCCACGCTCAAAAGCACCGGCAAGGGCGCGGTCATTCTCCCGCACGGCGTGCTCTTTCGCGGCGGCGCCGAGGCCGCGATCCGCCGCGCCATCATCCGCCACGGCTACGTGAAAGGCATCATCGGACTCCCGGCTAATCTGTTTTACGGCACCGGCATTCCCGCGTGCATCATCGTGCTCGACAAGGAAAACGCCGCCGCCCGCAAAGGCATCTTCATGATCGATGCCTCGCGCGGCTTTCTGAAAGACGGAAATAAAAACCGGCTCCGCGCTCAGGATATTCATCTCATCGTCGACGCTTTCACGCGTCAGCTTGAGCTGCCGCGTTTTTCCCGTCTCGTGCCGCTCGCGGAGATCAGCGACGCGAAAAACGATTTCAACCTGAACCTCCCGCGCTACATCGACAGCACCGAGCCCGAGGATTTGCAGGACATCGACGGCCACCTGCGCGGTGGTATTCCGGACCGCGATCTCGTCGCCCTCGATCGCTATTGGAAAGTTCTCCCCTCCGTGCGCGCGACGCTCTTCACCCCGCTGCGTGCGGGTTTCTCCCAACTTCGCCTCCCCACCGCCGAGCTTAAAGCCGCGATCTTCGGCCACGCGGAATTCACGGCCTTCAACACCGCCGTCACCGCGCTCTTCGCGAAGTGGCGGAAGGCCCACACGCCGCAGATGAAGGCCATTGCCCTCGGCGACAAACCCAAGGCGCTGATCGAAACGCTTTCGGAGGAATTGCTGGAAACGTTTCAGAAAGCCCCGCTGCTCGATGCCTACGATGTTTATCAGCACCTGATGGATTACTGGGCGGAGACGATGCAGGACGACGTTTACCTGCTGGTGAGCGACGGCTGGCAACCAGCCGCCAAGCCCCGGCTGATCGTCGAGGACAAGGAACGGAAGACGAAGGAGAAGCCAGACTTCACCGTGGGCCGGCAGAAATTCAAAGCCGACCTGATTCCCGCCGCGCTGCTCATCGCCCGCTATTTCGCGGCCGAGCAAGCGGCCATCGAGAGCCTCGAAGCCGAGGCCGCCGCCCTCGCGCAGAGTTTGGAAGAATTGGCCGAAGAACACGGCGGCGAAGACGGCTTGTTGGCCGAGGCGAAAAACGAAAAGGACAAACTCACCAAAGCCTCGGTTGCGGCACGGCTGAAGGAAATCAAAGGCGATGCCGACGCCGCAGATGAACGCAAAGTCCTCAACCACTACCTCGCCCTCAGCGAAAAAGAAGCGGCCACGAACGCGCAGGTGAGTGCCGCGCAGGAAGCCTTGATCACGAAAATCGCCGCCAAATACGGCCAGCTCACCGAGGATGAAATCAAAACGCTTGTCGTGGACGACAAGTGGCTGGCCACGCTCGCCGCCGCCGTGCAAGGCGAGCTTGATCGCGTGTCGCAGACGCTCACCGGCCGCATCCGCCAACTCGCCGAACGCTACGCCACGCCGCTGCCCAAACTCGTCAATGACGTCGCAGCGCTCGCCGCCCGCGTGGACGGCCACCTCAAAAAAATGGGGGCCGTTTGGAAGTGAAGCGTGGCTACAAACAGACGGAGGTGGGGTTAATCCCGGAGGAGTGGAACGTTTCGCAGCTCGGCGCGCTGGCTGAAACTTCGTCCGGCACGACGCCGGCGAGAGCCATGCACGATAGATACTACAGAAACGGGTCAATCGCTTGGGTAAAAACCTTGGACTTGGGGAACTCCGACCTGCTAGTCACTTCGGAAGGCGTCACCGCACTCGCACTCAAAGAAACCTGTCTGAGAGTTTACCCCATCGGAACCGTGCTCGTCGCGATGTATGGTGGGTTTCAGCAAATCGGCAGAACAGGCCTGCTCCGCATACCGGCAGCAGTGAACCAAGCGATCACAGCCATTCAGCCTAACCCCGACGCGCTCGTATCGGAGTATCTGCTCGGAACACTGAACTACCGGATCGGTTACTGGAAGAGGGTTGCGAGCAGCAGTCGGAAAGACCCCAACATCACCAGTCGGGACATAAGGAACTTTCCAATCGCTTACCCTGATCCATCCGAACAACGCGCGATTGCGGGGGCGTTGAGCGAGGTGGATGCGCTGATCGGCGCGTTGGACCAGCTCCTCGCTAAGAAGCGCGCCCTCAAACAGGCCGCCATGCAGCAACTCATCACCGGCCACCACCGCCTCCCCGGCTTCCAAGGCGAGTGGGATACGAAGGGGTTGGACGAGTTGTTCACGTTCAGCGGCGGCTACTCTGCTTCCCGCGATCAACTGTCCACCGAAGGCCATTGTTACCTGCATTACGGCGACATCCACAAATCGTCGAAAAACTTCATCGATGTGCAGGTCGAGTATCAGGACATTCCGAAGCTCAACCTTCCACTCAAGCGAGTGTCCCCGCGCTCATTGCTTGATGACGGAGATGTCGTCTTCGTTGACGCCTCGGAAGACGATGAAGGCACGAGCAAACATGTGGTTGTCGTGAACAAGGAGGAGAAGCCGTTCATCTCCGGCCTTCACACCATCGTCGCCAAAAGTAAGACCGACGAGCTGGCTCACTCATATCGGCGCTATTGCTTTCAAACAGCGGCAATCCGGCAGCAGTTCCTTTACTATTCCGTGGGCACGAAAGTTTCCGGGATCAGCAAAACGAACATCGCTAAGCTAGCGATTCCGGTTCCGGGCGTCCCCGAACAAACCGCCATCGCTGCGGTGCTGACGGACATGGACGCGGAGCTGGCGGCGTTGGAGGAGCGCAGCGCCAAGACCCGCGCGCTCAAGCGGGGAATGATGCACTCACTCCTCACCGGCCGCATCCGGCTCGTCTAGTTTACGCGCGCCACGTGCGCAGCCGGGTCGCGCATTCCGCCGGTGGCAGCCGGCTTCCGGCGGCGAGCATTTTTTCCAAGCGTTGCGCCGCGTCGGCTCGCGCCAGCGCGGCGTGCTCCACCAACCGGTCCAAAATCCACAGCAAGCCATGCGCCTCGATCTCCTCGGCCTCGGCGGTGCGGCGCAGGCGACGGTCGCCGGTCAGCAAGTAGGCCTTTAACCGGCGCGCGAGAAAGACCCCGGAGGCGTCGGGCAGGCTGATGTTGTGGGCTTGGGAAAACAGAACCACCGCCGGGATCTCGGTGGCGGCGGTGGGATGGACTTGGAGGAGGCCGGCGTCCACGAAGGGCGAGACGCGTTGCCACAGGGCTTCCTGCTTCACCTCGCGCAGCACTAAATCGGTCGTGTGGGTTTCGATTTTGAGCTGAAACCAAAGACCCAGCAGATCACCCTCGGCGAGGTCGATCAGGATGCTGGCGTCTTTGACCGCGATGCGCATGACGGTTACCCGATTACCTGTTCCATGTCGTGGCGGACCCGACTCATCGGCTCGCCCAAGAGGGCGGCGCCTTTCGAGAGGGTGATGATTTCCTCAGCGACGGCGCGGCGGACCAGTTGGCGGAAGCGTCCGTCGAATTCGCAACCGGCATAGCGGTCATCCTTCGGCTCGCCCTTGCTGCGCCAGCCCCAGCGGCTGGTGAGCACGCAAAAGCTCTTGTAGGTCGAGGCGTTGATCAGCCCGAGGGAAAGGGCGCGGCGCATGATCGCCATGATGGAGACGCCGAAGTGAGCTTTGATCTCGACGAGTTCGGCGACGGTGAAGCGGTGGCGGCTTTGCCCGAAGGCCGCGGTAAAAGTATCGGCGGGCAAGAGAAAGGCGCCGGCGAAGGCCGCGACCGCCTGCTCTTCGGTTTTCTCATCCAACTGGGGATCGAATTTGAGCACGATGTGGCCCAGCTCGTGGGCCTCGGTCATGCGTTTGCGGGGGAGATTCTGGTTGAGATGCGCGGCGATGACGACGACCGGGCCGGCATCAGTTTCCGCGGAGAGGCCGTCGAAATCGCGATTCTCGTCGGGCAATTCGAGCACCTTGATGCCCTTGCTTTCCATGAGCTCGAAGACGTTGGGCAGCGGGTCGTGACCCAGTTTCCAAGCACCCCGGAGTTTGTCCGCCATGCGCTCGGCCTCGGCGACGCTGCCGAGCGGGTTTGATGGGAGAGGCGCCGCGTAGGTCCGCACGTCGCCGACGAGCTCCTCGGCCTCGCGGTAACGCTCCACATAATCGGCGGCCTGCTCCTTCACCGCTTTTTGGCGGGAAGCCGGAAAGCGGGCTTTTTTGCGAAAACGGACTTGGCTGACCCCGATTTTGAAGGGGCGGAAAAAGAAGTCCACGGGCTGGGCGAGGGCCTCGGACAAAGCGATCAGCACATCGCTGCCGGGCAGCATATCGCCACGCTCGTATTTGGCCAAAGCGTTGTGAGAAACGAAGCCCTTCATGGCAGTTTCGAGTGCGCGCAAGGAGAGGCACCGCATGGCGCGCGCCTGCTGGAGGCGACGCGCAAAGACATCGGGGAGTTCGGAGGCCATGTTTACAAAACGGCGCTTGAAGTCATAATTTGTCAACCCGACTTTACGGATCGGGGCGTCGGCCCGAAGCAAAACAGCGGTCGATAAGGTGTCAGTAGGTCGAAGCTCTGAAATCCGCGGAGAGCAGTAGAATTTTGTCCACTGTTCAGCGGCAACCCGTTAACCCTGATCCCAATGTTAATCCCGCAGCAGGATCACCCATGAGCGCGATCGGCCAGATCGAGCGTAAAACGCAGCAGCGGGTAGTGAAGCTGTTCCGCGAGACGCTCAGCTACGCTTACCTCGGTGACTGGAGCGACCGCGAGGGCAACCGCAACGTGGAGCCGGAGCTGCTGCGCCCGTGGCTGGTGGGGCGTGGCGTCGAGGAAGGGCTCATCACGCGGACGCTGCACCTGCTCGAGAAAGCCGCCGGCCATTCCGCCAAGAGCCTCTACGACCGCAACCGCGAGGTTTACGAACTGCTCCGCTACGGTGTGAAGGTGAAGGCGGACCACGGGGAAAACTTCCAGACCGTGTGGCTCATCGACTGGGCGAACGCGGAGAGAAACCAGTTCGCCATCGCGGAGGAGGTCACCGTCCTCGGCGCCGATGCCAAGGCCGGCACGAAGCGCCCGGATGTGGTGATCTACGTCAATGGCATCGCCCTCGGCGTGCTTGAGCTGAAGAGGTCCATCGTCTCGATCGGCGAAGGCATCCGGCAGAATCTCGACAATCAAAAGAAGGAGTTCATCCAGCCGTTTTTCTCCACGATGCAGCTCGTGATGGCGGGCAGCGATGCGCAGGGCCTGCACTACGGGACCATCGAGACAAAGGAAAAATATTACCTCACGTGGAAGGAGGAGAGCCTGATAGAAAACCCACTCGACCGCGCGCTGCTCCAGATGTGCGCCCCGGTGCGGTTGCTGGAGCTGATTCATAACTTCGTGGTCTTCGATGCGGGCACGAAAAAGCTCTGTCGTCACAATCAATACTTTGGCGTGAGGGCGGCGCAGGAGTTCGTGAAGCGCCGAGAGGGCGGCATCCTCTGGCACACGCAGGGCTCGGGCAAAAGCCTCACGATGGTCTGGCTGGCGAAATGGATTCGTGAAAACCGCACCGATGCGCGGGTGCTCATCATCACCGACCGCACGGAACTCGATAAGCAGATCGCGGACACGTTTAACGGCGTGAATGAGCAGATTCATCGCACGCGCAGCGGCGCTGACCTCATCGCCCAACTCAACGTCGCCCAGCCGTGGCTGCTTTGCTCGCTGATCCACAAATTCGGCGGCAGGGAGGACGGCGAAGACGTCGGCGACATCGGGGCCTACGTGGAGGAAGTGAAGAAGGCGCTCCCGGTGGGGTTTGTTGCGAAGGGCGATCTATACGTGTTCGTGGACGAATGCCATCGCACGCAGTCGGGCCAGTTGCACGAGGCGATGAAGCTCCTGCTGCCGAACGCCGTCTTCCTAGGCTTCACGGGCACGCCACTCCTCAAGAAGGATAAGCAGACCAGCCTGGAAATTTTTGGCCGCTACATCCACACCTACAAATACGACGAGGCCGTGCGCGACGGCGTGGTGTTGGATCTGCGCTACGAAGCGCGCGACATCGACCAGAGCCTTACTTCGCAGGCCAAGATCGACCAGTGGTTTGAGCTGAAGACGAAAGGCATGACTGACCTGGCGAAGGCCCAGCTCAAAATCCGCTGGGGCACGCTGAAAAAAGTGCTCAGTTCGCAGGACCGCCTCAGAAAAATCGTGGGAGACATTCTCATGGACATGGATCGCTGCGACCGCCTGCAAAGCGGGAGAGGAAACGCGATGCTCGTATCCGGGAGCATCACCAGCGCGTGCAAGCTCTACGAGCTGTTCTCGGAAACGGATCTCAAAGGGAAGTGCGCCATCGTCACTTCCTACAAACCCTCGCCGGCCGACATCAAGGGCGAGGAGACGGGTGAAGGTCTGACCGAGAAACTCCGCCAATACGGAATCTACCAGAAGATGCTCGCCGACTGGTTTGGCGAACCGCCCGAGGAAGCGATCAACAAGGCCGAGGCTTTCGAGCAGGCGGTGAAGGAGAAGTTCATCAAGGAGCCGGGCCAGATGAAGCTTCTCATCGTGGTGGACAAGTTGCTCACGGGCTTCGACGCACCCTCGGCCACGTATCTCTACATCGACAAGCAGATGCACGATCACGGCCTCTTCCAGGCAATCTGTCGCGTCAACCGCCTCGACGGCGACGACAAGGACTACGGCTACATCATCGACTACAAAGATCTCTTCAAAAGCCTCGAAGGTGCCGTCGCCGACTACACCTCGGGCGCGCTCGATGGTTACGCGAAGGAGGACGTGGCCGGGCTCCTGGAGAACCGCCTCGCGAAAGGGCACGAGAAACTGGAGGAAGCGCTGGAAGCCGTCCGCGCGCTTTGCGAACCGGTCGAAAAACCGAAGGATCAGGCGGCCTTCTTCCGCTATTTCTCGGCCCAGGAGCACGGTAACATCGCCCAGCTCAAAGCCAACGAGCCGCAGCGACTCGCGCTCTATAAACTCACTGCCGCCCTTGTGCGTGCCTACGCGGCGCTCGCCAACGAAATGGAAGAGGCCGGCTACACGCCCGCACAGGCCGTCGCGATCAAAGTCGAGGTCACGCATTTCGAAAATCTCCGGGAAGAAGTCAAAAACCACAGCGGCGATGCCATCGACCTGAAGCGCTACGAGCCGGCCATGCGCCACCTGATCGACACCTATATCCGCGCGGAGGAGAGCCGGCCGGTGTCGGCGTTTGATGATCTCTCGCTGATCCAGCTCATCGTGGAGCGCGGCGGGGCGGCGGCGGTTGACGCGCTCCCTGACGGCATTCGGAAAAACCAAAATGCCGCTGCCGAGACCATCGAGAACAACGTCCGGAAGCTCATCATCGACGAATCGCCGATC
>JANXLP010000067.1 GCA_025355125.1 Opitutaceae bacterium
CGCCGAGATCTGGTTTTATCACAACGCCGCCCTCCAACCCGCCCGCGTCGTCCACGTCCCCGGCGCCCACACCATCATCGGTATGCACGCCGGTATTCGCCTCACCAATCACTGGGAAAAACTCGGCGTCGCCTCTCTCGCCGTGATGGAATCCTTCGCCCGCGGCTGCCCCATTTCCCACGACAACGCCCCCGCGCGCCAGCTCGTCGCCGAAAAAGCCTTCAACGCCTGGCGCGCCCTCCCGCGCGGTTTCTCCCCGGAATTCTGTCGCCGCGAACTCGCCCTCTGGCGCCGCCTTCATTCCTCCGTCAACTTCATCGCACTCGGGGGTGACCACTTCCAAAAACTCGCTCGCCTCCTTGGTCCTGTCACGGCCGCCCGCCTGCTCCGACTGCTCCAGAATCGTCCCTACGCGCGCGTCCGCACGCTCGACGACGCCACCTTCGCTCGCCTCCTCGCTGCCCTGCCCTCGCCATGACTCCCGGTCGCCTGCTCTATCTGCTCTACCACGCTCCGCTCGGCTCCCTCGAACGCAGCTATCGCGCCGGCGGTCCGCTTCAACAGTGGATCACCCATCGCGGCCAATCCGCCATGCGGGCCGCCGCCGCCAACCTTCCGCCGCACTCCGCCCCCCCCGCCGATGCCCCTCGGCTCGCCTTTCTCACCGGTAAAAAATTCTGGTATCAAACCGCCTTCTGCGCCTCCTCCCTCCTCCGCGTCTCCGCCCGCCCGCTCGCCTTTGAATTCATCGACGACGGCACCTTCGACGCCGCCTTCGCCACCGAGGCCCGCCGCCTTTTTCCCGGCTGCCTCATCACCACCGCCGCCGACGCCACCACCCGGCTCGACGCCGCCCTCCCCTCCACGCGTTTTCCCGCTCTCCGCGATCAACGCCGCACCTATCTCCACCTCCGAAAACTCACCGACGCCCACGCCGGCCGCACCGGCCCCCGCCTCGTGCTCGACTCGGACATGCTCTTTTTCCGTCGCCCCTCCGCCTTGCTCGCCTGGTTCGACGCCCCCGCGCAACCCATTCACATGCTCGATGTGCAGGACGCCTACGGTTACCCCACCACCACGCTCGCGGAACTCGCCGGCACCTCCGTCCCGCCCCTCGTCAACGTTGGCATTCTCGGCCTCCACAGCGACCGTATCGACTGGGAAAAACTTGAGCACGCCTGCTCCACGCTGCTCGCCCGCCACGGCACCAGCTACTACCTCGAGCAGGCGCTCTCCGCTCTCCTCCTCGCCGGCCAACCCGCGCAACGCCTCCCCGTGGCCGACTACCGCCTCATGCCGGACGAAGCCGAATGCCGCGCGCCCACCGCCGCCCTCCACCACTACGTCGCCGCCTCCAAACGCGGCTACTTCCGCCACGCGTGGCGCACGATCTGCCCGCCCCACGCGACCCACGCCACGCTCCCGTGACTCGCTCCTTTCTCAGATTAAATTCCGCCGCGCTCCTTGCCGGATTCATCACGGCCCTGCTCACCGGCCTGCTTTCCTGGATCGCCTACCGGGGCAACCGGCTCGTCGGTTTCGATCCCCATTATTATCTGGAATACGCGAAACAGTTTCGCACCGAATTCCCCGCCTCCTTCGGCACGCATTGGCCGTTTGGATTTCCCCTGCTTGCCACCGCCCTCATGCGGCTCGGCTGCTCGGCTTTCGTGAGCATGCTCGCGGTCTCGTGGTTGGCCTGGGCCGGACTCATCGCCCTTCTGTGGCGCCCCTTACTGTCAACGCTCGGTCGGCCTGCCGTCGCGTGGGCCGCCGTGCTGGTCTTCGGCTGCATCCCTGTCGTTTTTATCGAGCTCGGCGCGCTCCGCTCTGAAATCGCCTTCACGCTTTTTTCCACCGCCGCCCTCGTCTCAGTGGCGGAAGACGACTCGCCCCGCGCCTGGATCGCCGCCGCCGCCGCCACCGTTTTGGGATTTACGATTCGCTATGCCGGCATCCTCGGTCTCGCCACCATCGGGCTGTGGTTTTTGGCCGGCAAACCGTGGTCGCTGGCATGGCGTCCCGCTTTCAAAAAATCCATCGTGCTCGGCGCCGCAGCTTTGATCTGCGCGGGCCTGATGGCGTGGAATATTTCCACGCGTGGTTATGCCAGCGGCGCCGCCCGTCCACCCGGCCCCGGCCTGGCCGGCCTTGCTGAAATCCTCGCCGATTTGGGTTGGGGCGGGATTGTGTCGTTCAGCACGATCGGTCTTCACCGCGCGCTCGCCCCCACCGCTTTCGGCCCCGTGCTCGGCTGGGCTGCATTGGCCTTCTTCGGCGCTATCGCGGCCCTCTCTTGGTGGCGACCTGCCAGCCGTTACTCACGCCCGTTTGCGCTCGGCCTGGCGGTTTACCTTGCCGGCATGGCGGCCCTCGCCGCCACCCGCGATTTCGATCCGCTGAGCAACGCCCGCAGCTTCATTCCCGCGCTGCCCCTTTTGTTCGTGCTGGTGGCTGAACACCTGCGCCTACATCCGGGGAAAGCCCTGTCCTGCGGTCTTGTCATCGTTGTCCTGCCGGGCCTGGCCGTCGCCGCCCGCGGTGTCAGCCTGCAAGTCGCTCCCGATTTCCGTCCCGCTCTGGTCACCCTGATCCCGCGCCTGAAACCCACCGATTCCATCGGCGTAAATCTTGGCGCCGTCGGGCTGTCCGCCTGCGTCAATCAACGGGTGACCCGCATCGACGACAACACGGTTCCGCTCGTGCACTACGACTGGCTGGTGCTCACAGCAGAACGCACCGGTGGCCGCGAGGTCCGGCCCGTGTGGTCACCCGAGACGGAACGGCAAAGCGCCCTCATCGTCGCCACCGCGCAGTTCGATCCGTTTTATCAAGACACCCAGTTACGGGTATGGCGACGCACCGCGCCCGCGCCTTAGCCTGCATCCCTCCGCATGACTGCGCCCCTCGTCTCCATCCTCATCCCCTGCTACAACGCCGCGCGCTGGCTCCCCGCCACGCTGGAGTCCGCCCTCGCCCAGACACACCGCCCACGCGAGATCATCGTCATCGACGACGGCTCCACCGACGACTCCCTCGCCATCGCACGCACCTTCATCCCGCGCGGCGTCCAAGTTTACGCCCAGCCCAACCGCGGCGCCGCCGTCGCCCGTAACCACGGCCTCGCCGTCGCCCGCGGCGATTTCGTGCAATACCTCGACGCCGACGATCTCCTCGCACCCGACAAAATCACCCGCCAACTCGCGCACCCCGACTCCGCTGACAGTTCGGTGCTCCTTTCCGCCACTTGGGGCCGATTCCAACATAAACCGACGGAGACGACTTTTGCCGCCGAGCTGTTGTGTGCCGATTTTCTCCCGGTCGATTTCATGATCACGAAATTCCGCACCCACGGCATGATGCATCCCGCCGCCTGGTTGGTTTCCCGGACCCTGATTGATAAAGCCGGCCCCTGGGACGAACGCCTCTCGCTCGACGACGACGGGGAATATTTCACGCGCGTCGTGCTCGCCGCCCGCTGCATCCGCCACTGCGCCGACAGCCGCTCCTTCTACCGCTCCGGACTCCCAGGCAGCCTCAGTCGAAGCCGCTCCGCCCGCGCGTGGACATCACAATTTCTTTCGATTGAGAGTTCCGTCCGTCACCTGCTCACCGCCGAAGATTCTCCGCGCACCCGCGCGGCGTCCGCCGATGTCCTGCAACGGCTCATCTTCGAATCTTATCCCGCCGTGCCCGCGCTCAGACGGCAGGCCACCGATCAGGTCCGGCTCTTCGGCGGCAGCAACGTCGCATTCGAAGCCGGCCCGCGCTTTCGCGTGGCCGCGCAACTCCTCGGCTGGCGCCTGGCCAAACGCCTGCGCGACCGCTTGTCGCGCTGACCCGTTCAAACCGCGCGCATCCATTGACCCGGTTTCCCCTCGGCCATGCCCATCGCCACCGTTTCATACCGCAGATCCGCCTTCTCCTACGCCAAGGTCCAGGCCTGGGTCGGTCCGGTGATTCGCAACCGCTCCTTTCAACTGCGCCGAAAACACCTGCTTGCCGCGTCCTATCTCGACGTCGGCTGTGGGCGCAATCACCACGCCGGCTTCGTGCATCTCGACTATCTCTGGCACCCGGGCGTGGATATTTGCTGGGACATCGCCCGCGGACTGCCCTTCGCCGACGGGACCTTCAAGGGCGTTTTCTCCCAGCATTGCCTCGAGCACTTCAGCCTGCCGACCGCCCTCGCCCAACTCCGCGAAATCAGGCGCGTCATCGCCCCCGGTGGCACCGCGCGGATCATCGTCCCCGATGCCGAGCTCTACCTGCGCGCCTATTTCGCCCAGCTCAACGGAGCGCCCGAGCCGCGTTTTCCGTATCAGGAAGCCGACGTGTTCGCGGATATTCGCACCCCCATGCTCAGCGTGAATCGCATCTGCTACGTGGATCGCGACTCACCCTTCGGACACCGCACTCTCTCCGACTTTGCCCTCGTTGCCGCACTGTTGAAAAAGGCAGGATTCGACGATGTGAAAAAATGCGCCTTCGGCCAGGGCCGCGACCCTCGGCTGCTCGTCGATTCTCCCGATCGCCAAGTCGAATCGCTCTACCTCGAAGCCTCCGTGTCGTGAGTCCCATCCACCGCCCCGCCCCATGAGCGCCGCCCGCATTCTCGTCGTCACCAACGGCCCGCTCTGCCGCAATCCCCGCGTCGTCAAAGAAGCCACCGCGCTCGGCCACGCCGGCTACGACGTCACCGTGCTGACCGTCCGCAATCACGCGCCCTCCGAGCCCTACGACCTCGAACTGCTGCGCACCGCCCCCTTCCGCCGCGAAATCGTGGAGATGCGCCCCGGCGCGGGCCTGCTGGCCTTGCAACGCCGCGTTACCCTCCGCCTCGCCCGTGAAGCGGCCTCCCGCTTCAACTGGAAAACCGCCGCCGCGCTCGGCCCCGCCGGCGCGCTCCTCCGCCGTATGCGCGCCCTCCCTGCCGATCTCACCATCGTGCACAACGAGATTTCCCACTGGGCCGGGGTGCGCCTTCTCGCCGCCGGCCGGCGTATCGCGGGCGATATCGAAGACTGGCACTCCGAAGACCTCCTCCCGAACGAACGCTTTGATCGCCCCCTGGAAATCCTTCGCGCCACCGAAAGCGCGATGCTCCACCGCGCCGCCTACACCACCACCACCTCGCACGCACTCGCCGATGCCCTGCACGCGCGCTACGGCGGCACGCGCCCGCTGGTCCTCACCAACTCCTTTCCGTTGCAGCCCGATCCGCGCCGCGCACCCGCGGCGGTCCCTGCGTTTTTTTGGTTTTCCCAACGCATCGGCGCCGGCCGCGGCCTCGAGCCTTTTATCTCCGCATGGGCCCGCACCCGCCTCCCCAGCCGCCTCGTTCTCCTCGGCGAACCCAGCCCCGGCTACGACGAAATCCTCCTCCGCGACCTCACCCCCGACCAGCGCAGCCGCGTCGAGTTTCTGCCCCTCGTCGCCCCCGAGGCCCTCCCCACGGTGATCGCCCGGCACGACATCGGCCTGGCCCTTGAAGAGTCCTCCATCGTCAACCGCGACCTCACCATCTCCAACAAGATCCTCCAATACCTCAACGCCGGCCTCGCCGTCGTCGCCACGCC
>JANXLP010000081.1 GCA_025355125.1 Opitutaceae bacterium
GTCATTGCGAGAAGCGTAGCGACGAAGCAATCCAGCTGGATTGCCACGGCGCGCTTCGCGCACCTCGCAATGACGAGCGTCTAGATATCAAAGGACGTTCGTATCAGGTCAGGATTGCCCAGCCATCAGTTTCCGCCACTCCTACACTCATGCAGGTCGTATTTTCCGCCGAGGAAATTTTCTCCATTGCCAAAGCTGTTCGCCGCCAGGGCGAAACCACCGACACGGTTCGCGGTATCGCCGCACTCACGGCCGCGGCGCCTGGAGATCTCTCGTTTTTGGGTAATCCCAAATACAAGCCCGACGTCGCCAAGACCCGCGCGTCCCTAGTGCTCGTGCCCATCGACTACGTCGGCGAGCCGCAGGCCAATCAGCTCTTTGTTTTCGTGGAAAATCCGTCGGTTGCGCTCGCCTACGTTTGTGCGCGCATCGAGCAGTCCTTATGGCCGCGACCCACAGCGGGCGTGCATCCATCGGCCTGTGTGGCGCCTGGCGCAGTCGTGCCCGCGAGCGCGATCATCGGTCCGCTCTGTGTGATCGAAGCGGATGCGCGCATCGGCGAACACACCCACTTGCAGGCGCAGGTTTTCATCGGCCGCGGAGCGACCGTGGGTGACGATTGCTGGCTCATGCCCGGTTGCACGGTGGCCGCAGAGTGCGTTTTGGGCGATCGGGTGCGCTTACAACCCGGGGTCGTCATCGGCTCTGACGGTTTCGGCTACGAGTTCGTCAATGGCCGGCACGAGAAGGTGCCTCAGATCGGCTCCGTGGTGATCGGCAACGACGTAGAGATCGGGGCGAACACCACGCTGGATCGCGCGCGTTTTAGCCGCACCGTAGTGGGGGACGGCACCAAAATTGATAACCTCGTCCAGATTGGGCACAATGTCGTGGTGGGCCGGCATTGCATGGTGTGCGCTCAAGTCGGCATTGCCGGCAGCACCGTGGTAGAAGACTTCGTGATTATTGGCGGTCAGGCCGGTCTCGCCGGACATCTTACAGTCGGACGTAGCTCCAAGATCGACGGCCAGAGCGGTGTTAATACCGATCTGGCTCCAGGTAGTTTCGTCAAGGGCACTCCATGCCTGCCTTACCAGCTTGAGCAGCGAATCAACGTGCTGCGCCGCAAACTCCCCGATCTTTTCAAGCGGGTTGATGCGCTGGAATCACACTTCGGTGCCGCCGATTCAGAAAAGTCTTCCGCCTAGCCTCCCTCCCCGCAAGATTCCACGCACATGAGCGAATCCCGCCTAAAGATTTTTACCGGTAACTCCAATCGGCCACTCGCCGAGGAAATCTGCCAATCCATCGGCATGCCGCTGGGTGAGGCCACCGTCACCAGTTTTCCGGACGGTGAGTCTTTTGTTAAGATCAATGAAAACGTGCGCGGTCAGGACGTTTACATCATCCAATCGACGTGCCCGCCCACGAACCATCACTTGATGGAACTCCTCATCATGATCGATGCCGCCCGCCGAGCCTCGGCGCAGCGGATCACTGCGGTGCTGCCGTTCTACGGTTACGCGCGTCAGGATCGTAAGGATCAACCACGCGTCCCGATCACGGCCAAACTTGTGGCCAATCTTCTGGTTTCCGCCGGCGCGAATCGTGTCCTTACCATGGATCTGCATAGCCAGCAAATTCAGGGCTTCTTCGACATCCCCGTTGATCATCTTTTCGCGTCGCCGGTTTTCTTCGACTACTTGGCGAAGACCCGCAGCGATAAACTCGTCGTGTGCTCACCCGATGTCGGCGGCATGAAGATGGCCTCCGCTTACGCCGATATCCTCGGCGCAGGTCTCGGTCTCGTGGCGAAGAAACGCACTAACGCGACTACGGTTGAAGCGATCAATGTCGTCGGCGAAGTCGCCGGCTGCGATGTCCTCCTCGTTGATGACATCACCGAGACGGCCGGCACCCTCACCGCCGCTGCCAAAATGCTCCGCGAGCACGGCGCTCGCAGTGTGCGCGCCGCTGTCAGCCACTGCATCCTCAACGAAGTCGCCTACGAGCGCCTGCGCGGCGGACTCATCGACGAACTCATCACCACCAATTCCGTGCCGATCATCACGCGCGGGCTGCCGATCACGGTGCTCAGCATTGCGCCGCTACTCGGGCAGGCGATCCAGCGCATCAACACGAATTCCAGCGTCACCGGGCTCTTCCGTATCAAAGGATTCTGAGCCACCGGGCTTTTGCTGGCGGTCGGATTTGCACGGGGAACCTTCGTCATCCACGTTCTGTCGCCCCATCTTCCATGAATTCCAAGCTTCTGCTGCTGTCGTTGTCTCTCGTTGCCTCCCTTTCGGCTGCTACTGCCGCCAAGGATGAGACTCCGCTTAAAAAGCCCACGCTCCGCATTGATGCTTCACCGGTTTCCGAAGGGAAA
>JANXLP010000083.1 GCA_025355125.1 Opitutaceae bacterium
GCCCGCAGCAGCGCCGGGCTCACGGATTTCACGTTTACCGGCAATAACCACGCCGCTCCCACGATCATCACCCCGGCGAGCACCAGGGCGGCGGCGAGCATTTTGCGGTGAGGAGCGACCGGGGTCATGAAAGGCGAAGTAAAGATTTGCGAGCGACGGAGAGCGAAACCACGTTTCTTGCCCACACCGACCAATGTCCCTGCGAATTGTTCACTACAACGACCCCATTCTCCGTAAAAAGGGCGACGCCGTATCCGGCTTCGACGCTGCATTCCGCAAGCTCGCGACCGAGATGATCGCCACGATGCATGCAGCCGGCGGCATCGGTCTCGCCGCGCAACAGGTCGACCGAGCCCTGCAACTCTGCGTCGTCGATCTGCGAGAGTCCGACGCCGATTTCGACTGGGAACTCGATGGCGCCCATCCACCACTCGAACTCTTCATGCCGATGGTGATCGTCAACCCCGTCATCACGATCGCCAAGGGCACACCCACCGAGGTCGTCGAGGAAGGCTGTCTTTCTTTTCCGGAAATCCGCGGCGATGTGAAACGCGCGGTCGAGATCGCGGTGAAATTCCAAGACGAGCACGGCGTGCCTCACGTGCTCCTCTGCAATGACCTCTTCGCCCGTTGTATCATGCACGAGGCCGACCACCTCAACGGCATCCTTTTCATCGATCATATGACGAAGAAAACTTACGCCAAGATCGACGAGGCCGTTAAAACTCTCGTTCAAGAAACGAAAGCCTCCGCCAAGAAATAGCTCCGCCGCGCGCCACCTTCTGCCCGGCCCACTCACCCATTTTCACCCACCCTTCCCCCTTATCTTATTACCCACCCATGAGCCAAAAAGCCGACGGCATGTCCTACGCCCCCCAGGGCAAACCCAGTCCCGTAGTCAAACCCGGCGAATTCACTTTCGCCGCCGCGCATCTCGACCACGGTCACATCTACGGCCAGTGCAACGGCCTGCTCGAAGCCGGCGCCGAGTTGAAGTGGGTCTATGATCCCGACCAGAAGAAAGTGGACGCCTTCCGCGAAAAATATCCGCAGGCCAAGGTCGCCCGCTCGCTCGACGAGATTCTCGCCGACGGCGCCGTGCAGCTCGTCGCCGCCGCCGCCGTGCCTTGCGACCGCGGCGCACTCGGCGGTCGTGTGATGGAAGCCGGCAAAGACTATTTCACCGATAAGACGCCGTTCACCTCGCTCGACCAGCTCGACGCCGCCAAGGCCGTCGTCGCGCGCACCGGCAAAAAATACGCGGTCTATTTCAGCGAGCGCCTGCACGTGGAATCCGCGATGTTTGCCACCGAGCTCGTCGCCGGCGGCGCCATCGGCAAGGTCGTCCAGGTCCTCGGCCTCGGGCCGCACCGCATCGGCAATCCCGCCGCGCGGCCCGCGTGGTTTTTCGACAAAGCCAAATACGGCGGCATCCTCTGCGACATCGGCAGCCATCAGTTCGAGCAGTTCCTCACATTCACCGGCGCGACCGACGCCACCGTCACACAGGCCGCCGTGGGCAATTTCAATAATCCCGCCACGCCCGAACTCGAAGACTTCGGCGAGGCCTCGCTCCTCGGCAACAACGGCGCGTCGAACTACATTCGCGTCGATTGGCTCAACCCCGCCGGCCTCAGCACGTGGGGCGACGGCCGCATGGTCATCCTCGGCACCAAAGGCTACATCGAGCTCCGCAAATACTGCGACGTCGGCCGCGATAAAACCGGCGACCACGTGTATATCGTGGACGACAAGGGCGAGCAGCACCTCGAGGTTGCGGGCAAAGTCGGCTTCAAGTTTTTCGGCCAGCTCATCCTCGACTGTCTTAACCGCACCGAGAACGCCATGACCCAGGCTCACGCCTTCAAGGCCGCCGAACTCTGCCTCCGCGCCCAGGCCGCCGCCCGCCGCATCACTCCTTAATCCGATGGCTCAATCCATCGCCACCCGCACCGGCGACGAAGGCACCACCGGACTCCTCTACGGCCAGCGCGTGTCAAAGGATCATCCGCAGATCGAGGCCGTCGGCGCGTTCGACGAACTCAACGTCGCCCTCGGCGCCATCAAGCCGCTGCTCGCGGACGAAGCCGTGCGCGCCTTGCTCACCGGCCTGCAGCAAAACCTCGTCGCGCTCATGGGCGAGCTCGCCTGCGCCGAGACCGACATCGCGCGCTACGCCGATTCCAAATTCGCCAAGATCACCCTCGCCGAGGTCACCAAGCTCGACGAAGCCGTCGCCGCCCTCGAAGCCCGCGGCCTGAAATTCGACGGCTGGGCCACGCCCGGAGCCACGGCCCTCGGCGCCGCCTTCGACACCGCGCGTGTGACCGCCCGCCGCGCGGAACGTCGCCTCTGCGCCCTCCCCGCGCACGGCCGCAGCGTGCGCACTGAGTTGCGCCAGTTCACCAACCGCCTCGCCGATCTCCTCTGGCTGCTCGCGCGTCAAGCCGAGCAGTAAGGGTGGACCGTAAGGTGGGCCGTGCGCTCCGCCGCGCGACCAAGGCCACCCGCGATCCCCGCCGCAGCCAACCCGCCCACTGCCCACGCTTCCGGCCGCGCACGGAGCGCACAGCCCGCCTCGAGCCCCTCCCGGCCCCACACCACCGCGCGCCCCGTCCGCAAAAAACTGCTGTTCATTCAGCGCATTCCGGCTAAATCCTCTCCCATGCCGTTCGCCCTTCTCATCCTCGTGCTTGCCGCCGCCTGGCGCATCGTCGCCCTTTACGAACCGGCTCTCAGTAACTTTTCGCCGCTCATGGCGCTCGCGTTTTGTGGCGGCGTCTATTTTCGCAACCGCTGGCAATGGCTTGTGCCGTTCGCCGCGCTTACTCTCACCGATCTCTACATCGACCACTACTACGCGGTGGAATATCACTACCAGTGGACGCTCGGCGGCGCCGTCATCCGCATGCTCTGCTTCGCCGCCGCCCTCGGCTTCGGGCTCATCGTGGCCCAACGCCGCAGTTGGTTGAACCTCTTCAGCGGCGCGCTGGGCGGCTCGATTCTTTTCTACCTCGTGACCAACACCGCCTCGTGGTTCGGCGACGCCGGCTACGCGCACAACGCCGCCGGCTGGTGGCAGGCCATGACTGTCGGCCATCCCGAATTCCCGCCCACCTTCGCCTTCTTCCGCAACACGCTCGTGAGCGATCTCCTCTTCACCGGCCTCTTCGCCGGCGCGATGGAAGTCGTCGCTCAACGTCGCGGTGAGGCCAGCCTGCTGGGTTCCCGCGCCTCCGCGTAATTTGGGAGCGCGGACGGCCCGTCCGCTCGGGCCCTCGATGGAATA
>JANXLP010000117.1 GCA_025355125.1 Opitutaceae bacterium
CCCCACCTTTTGCCGCCCGCTTACAAAATCAGATCCGGCGGCACGTTGCTCAACGCTTCTTCGACCGTCGTGAGGCCCATCTTCACCTTGAGCATCGAATCTTGGTGGAGCGTCTTCATGCCGTTCTTCATCGCGATGCGCTTTAGTTGGGCGACTTCGACTTCCTTGTTGATGCCCTCGGTCAGCTCTTCGCTGTTCGTCATGAGCTCGTGGATGCCCACGCGGCCCTTGTAGCCGGTGCCGTTGCACGTCGGGCAACCCTGGGGGTTGGCTTTGAAGATCGAACCCGTCCAACCATCGAGCGCCTTCGCAATGATGTCTTTTTCACGGCCGACGGGCTCGTAGGGCGTCTTGCAGTTTTTGCAGACGCGGCGCAGGAGACGTTGCGCGCAGACGCACACCAGTGACGCGGAAATGTTAAACGGCTCGATGCCCATTTCGCCCATGCGCGAAACCGTGGAGGGTGCGTCGTTGGTGTGGAGCGTGGAGACGAGCAAGTGACCCGTGAGCGCGGCTTCGCACGCGATCTGCGCGGTTTCCTTGTCGCGGATTTCGCCCACGAGGATGATGTCGGGGTCCATACGCAGGTAGCAGCGCAGCGCGCGCTCGAAGGTGAGGCCGATCGCGCGGCTCATCTGCATCTGGTTAATGCCCGCGAGCGTGTATTCGATCGGGTCTTCGGCGGTCTGGATGTTGACGTCGGGTGTGTTCACTTCGCCCAGCGCGGAGTAGAGCGTCATCGACTTGCCGGAACCCGTCGGGCCGCAGTGCAAAATCATGCCGTAGGGTTGGCGGATGCACTCGCGGTATTTGGCGAGATTCTCGTCGGAGAAACCGAGCGCGGGGAGGGGCAGGGTGCTCTTCGTCTTGTCGAGAATACGCATGACGACTTTCTCGCCATGATTCATCGGACCGGTCGCCACGCGCAGGTCGATATCGATGTTCTTCTTCGTGTATTTCTTGAAAACGATACGAACGTCCTGCGGCAACCGGCGCTCGGAGATGTCGAGGTTGCACATGATCTTCAGGCGAGTGACGAGGCCGTTGGCCACCTGTTTGGGGAGCCGAAGTTTTTCCTGGCAGAGACCGTCGATGCGGTAGCGGATGATGAGATCCTTCTCCATCGGCTCGATGTGAATGTCGGACGCGCCCGAGATGTAGGCATCCTCGATGATGCGGTTGGTGAGCTGGATGATCGGGGCGGAGTCTTCGCTCTCCAGATCGCCGGAAGCGACGGCGCTGTTCGCCACGTCTTCGAGGGAGTAGGCGGCGGTAATGGCGCCGGCGACCTTGTCGATATCGACGTCCTCGGCGCCGGTGCTGACCTTGGCGTCTTTGAAAAATTTCTTCACCAGCGCATCGAAGAACGTGGCCGATACGACGCGCACTTCTTCGATGCTTTGCTCGGTCGCCTGCGAGAACGCTTCGCGCTTCGCGTAGTCGAGCGGGTTGATCATCAGCACCGCCACGGAATTTGGGCTCATCCGCTTGTGCGGGAAGACGCCTTCGCGGCGGATCAGCGCGTCGCCCGTGATCTCGATGAGCTTATCGTCGAATTCGATTTCCTCGAGCTTGGTGACGAGCGGCAGGTCGGTGAGCTTGGCGACGAAGCGGGCGGTGTCGTCCGGGTTGGGGACGAACTTCGGGTCCACCATGCGGTGGATGAGCGTCGAAGAATACTCGGCGACTTCCTTCAGCAGTGTCAGATCGCCATCGGTGAATTCGCCATCAGTGCCGGCATCCTGTTCCTTATTGAGCACCTGGATCGCGCCGAGCGTGATGGTGCCGGACTTCAGCGGAACCGTGAGCATCGAGCGCACGTCGAAGCCAGTATTCTTGGCCATCGTCGCCATGAACGGCGCCTGGCTGGCGGTGTTGCGGAAAAATTCCGGAATGCCGCTTTCGATGACCTTGCCGACGATACCCTTGCCGAGCGGCACTTTCAGTTCGAGCAGCTTGGCCTGCATGGCGTCGAACTGCTTCTGCTTCGCGGGCTCACCCATCCAGAGCGAGGGGGAGTAGTAAACCTGTTTGAAAGCGATGTCGTTACCCTCGACGAGGTAGAACGTCATCGACTGCGCCTGCAGCGCCTCCACGACCTTGGCCGCTGTCAGCTCGATGACCGAGGCGACGTCCTCTTTGCTGGGCGTCGGCTTCGAGATGACCTTGATCAGTAGCGAACGACGAAGGGTGTTGGCGAGGTTGGAGGATGCCATGGGGCTCTCAGGCTACGGGGAAGTTGTGGAATTGCCAGCGCCCCGCCTGTCCGGCAATTAGAATCACAACGTAGTGCACCATGCTCGCCCGTCTGAAAAATCTTCTTGGAATAGGTCCTGCCGCCGACGGCGCGGGCGCCATCGGCGAGGCGGCTGCGGCTGCGTTTCTGCGTAAAGAGCGTGGCTTCAGTATCGTGGCGACCAACTGGCGCAATCCCCGCGACCGGCGCGAGGAACTCGACTTGGTTGCCCGCGATGGCGAAGTGCTGGTCTTCATCGAGGTGAAAACCCGCGCCGTGGGTGCGCTCGTCTCGGGCTTCAACGCGGTGAACGCGCGCAAAAAGGCCGTCCTCCGTCGCGCTGCGACCGCCTACCTGCGCACGCTGGCGACGCCGCCCGTGACGTTTCGCCTCGATATTGTCGAGGTCGCGCTGCCATCCGGTGCGGCGCCCGAGGTCCGCCACTACGAAAACGTGGCGCTGTTTCCGAAGCACTTTCAGCCCTGAGCGCGACGTGTTTCGCCGGCGCGTGTCATTCACCGCCATTTCCCTTGCCTCGCCAGCGGGCGTGCCGACAAATTTTTCCGCTATGGCCGATTCTCCGCGTCATCCGTTCCTCCAAGGGCTCAGCAAACACCGGGGTGCTCCACCCACTGTCGTTGTTATCTTCGGCGCCTCGGGCGATCTCACGGCCCGCAAGCTCATCCCCGCAGTCTATAACCTTGGCCACGACAACCTGCTCCCGGCCGATTTTTTCCTCGTTGGCTACGGCCGCAAGGCGATCCCCGATGAAGAATTCCGCACGCTCGCAACCGATGCTATCAAGGAATTCTCTCGCCGCGAACTGAACGCCGATGTCTGGGCACGCGTCGCCGCCAACACCTCCTACGTCGCCGGCGGCTACGACGAGAAGGCCGCTTTCGACCGCCTCGCCGCACACATCGCCGAAATCGAAAAGAAAATCGGCCGCGAGGTGCAGACGCTGTTCTACATTTCCACGCCGCCCTCCGTGTTCGCTCCGATCTTGCTCAACCTCGGTGCCAGTGGCCTCGCCAGCAAATACCTCGGCCAGCCGCACCAGACGAAGGTCATCATCGAGAAACCTTTCGGCAAAGACCTCACGTCCGCCCGCGAGCTCAACGTCACAATTCGCTCGGTGCTCGCCGAGGATCAGGTTTACCGCATCGACCACTACCTCGGGAAGGAGACTGTGCAGGACCTGCTCGTGCAGCGTTTCAGCAACGCAATTTTCGAGCCGCTCTGGAATCGCAACTACATCGATAGCGTCCAGATCACCGTCGCCGAGGAAGTCGGCGTCGGCACCCGCGGCGGTTACTACGAGCAGAGCGGCTGTCTCCGTGACATGATCCAAAATCACACGATGCAACTCCTCGCGCTCACCGCGATGGAGCCGCCCGTGTCGATGGACGCCGAGTCGGTCCGCGACGAAAAAGTCAAAGTCCTCAAGGCAATCCAGCCGCTTAACCTCGGGCCCGGCGGCGACGTCGCCCGCGCCCAATACGCGGCCGGCATGATGGCGGGAAAAAATGTCCCCGGTTATTTGCAGGAAGAGGGCATCGCGCCCGAGTCCGCGACCGAGACCTATGCGGGCATCCGCCTCTCGATCAATAATTGGCGCTGGCAGGGCGTCCCGTTCTACCTGCGTTCCGGCAAGCGCATGGCGCGCCGCGTTTCCGAAATCGCGATCAATTTCAAACGTCCGCCGGGCACGTTGTTCCCCAAGGACGGCGGCTTCGACCTCGCGGCCAACACCCTCGCGTTCCAAATCCAGCCCGACGAGGGCCTGAGCCTGATCATGAACACGAAGATCCCCGGCCTCGAAACGCGCACACAGCCGGTGAAGATGAGCTTCCGCTACGCCACCACCTTCGGCTCGAACACACCCGAGGCCTACGAGCGCCTTGTGCTCGATGCCATGATCGGCGACGGCACGCTCTTCATCCGCGGCGACGAGGCCGAGACCTCGTGG
>JANXLP010000127.1 GCA_025355125.1 Opitutaceae bacterium
AACACCCCCGGAAAACCGCCGCCGATCAGCGCGATCAACTTCAGAAATTGCTCCCACAATGACGTCACGTTGAGCGACGCGAGATACGCGGCCATCCCGGTCGCGACCACGCCGCTCCCCAGCGTCGCCAACCGCGCCAGCCGCAGCCGCTGTTGCTCCGTCGCCTGCGGACGCAGCGTGCCCTGAAAATCGCTCACCACGATCGCCGCCGTCGCGTTCATCGCACTGCTCAGCGCGCCCATCGCCGCCGCCAGCAGTCCCGCGATGATCAACCCCACCACGCCGTGTGGCAGCTCGTTGGCGATGAAGTAGGGGAAGATTTTGTCGTTCGGCAGATCCGGCGAGAGCCGGTCGGGATGCGCGCGGTAGAAAACAAAGAGCGCCGTGCCCACGAAGAAAAAGATCACCGAGCCAGCCAACCCGATCACGTTGCCGAGCACGACGGTGCGCTTCGCCTCGCGCACGTCCGCCGTCGCCAGCATTCGCTGCATCAACGGCTGGTCGCCCACCTGTGTGAAAATCGTCGCGAAAAACATGCCCGCCCACACCCACACCGTCGGCTTCGTCAAATCCCAGTCCCACGAAACCATCTGGAATTTACCCGCGGCCTGGCCCGTCGCAATCAACCCACCGAGCCCGCCGTCCACCCCGCCAGCGATGTAGAAGATCGCCACGCCCACGCCGCCGAGCATCACCGCCGACTGCATCACATCGGTCCAGATCACCGCCTCGAAACCACCCTCCATCGCGTAGATCGTCGTCACCGTGCCCATCACCAAAATACTCAGATAAACGTTGAGTCCCGTCACCGTGGAGAGCGCCAGCGCCGGCAGCAGCATCACCACGCTCATGCGGCCAAAAACTTTCAACAGCACCGCCAACCCCGCGCCGAGCAGCCGCACGCGATGATCGAAGCGTTGGTCCAGATAACCAAAAACCGTCGTGAGATTCAGTTTTCGCAGCAGTCCCACAAAAACAAAACCCACCAAGATTCCCGCAAACGCCTGCGAAGGCGCCGAGCCATACGTCGTCCAGCCCGTCGCATAACTCATCGCCGGCAACGCCATGAAACTGATGCTGCTCGTGCTCGTGGCGAAGAAACTCACCGCCATCGCCCACGGCGCCACGCGTCCGCCGCCGAGAAAAAAATCTCCGCTCGACTGCTTGCGCCGCGAGCACCACCAGCCGATCCCGAGATTGATCGCGAAATAAGCCGCGAGCAGGAGGTAGTCGATTCCGTCTAGGGTGCGCGGGACAATCGCCGCGAGGGGTAGGGGCATGCCTTGAGCACCTACGCAAATCTCGTCGTTGGCAAGAGCATCTAAATCACACCGTCAGAATTTACCGCCCTCTTTGCTTTCCCCTTCCGCCCGCTCCGAACCGTCGCCACCGTTGCACCCACGCCACTAACGCCGCCCGCACGTCTCGGCCGCGCCCTGCACACCACCGCACTCAGCATCGCCCTCGGCGTGCTCGGACTGTTGCTCCTTCTCGGCCTTCCGACCGTGCGCGCGAGCTTGCCCAAATTCCTCTTGGACGGGCCGAAGCTTTCCGCCGAAGCCATCGTGCTGCTCTCATTCATCGCCGTCGCCGCCGTGGTGATTCCGTTCGTCGTGCTCATCGGCGGACAACGCCGCGGCTGGCTTCGCGCATCCCATATGGTTGCGCTCTGGGTGCTCGTGCTCGGCGCGGGCACCTTCCTCGTCTGGGACGATTCGAAGGTGCTCCACCCGGTTGCATTCGAAGACCTCTCCCCCACCCAACCCGGCGACGACGCCACCTTCGCCGTCTATCTGCGCTACGCGAAAAACACGCCCGCCGCCAACGCCGTCATCTCACCCAAACTCCTCGTCGGCGCCGCCGGCACCGAGATGGTGGCACAACCCGAAAAGTGGATCACCTACCTCCGCGAACACCGCGCCGAGATCGAAACCGAGTGGGCCAGGCTTGCCCCCGTCCGCGCCTGGTGGGACGAGCTGGCGGCCGCGCCCCGCATCGGCGACCTCACCGCTGCCCGCGCCGACGCGCCCATCGTCGCTTTTCAACCGACCCGACTCCACGCCCAGTTCGCCGTGGCCATTGCCAGCCTGCAGGCCATCGACGGCCACGGTGACGAAGCCATGGCCACCGTGACGCGCCTCTACTCGGTCGCCCGTAAATTTGAACCCAACGCACGCACCCTCGTCCGCGCGATGATCGCCAAAGTTATCCAGAAAATGGCGCTGCAAACCGCCGGCTTCGTCCTCGACCACGCTACCATTTCCCCGGCGGCCCGCGCCACTTTCGCCGCCGAGCTCGCCGCCGCCGCGACCGGACCCACCGGAGCGAGACATCTCGTCCTCATCGAATCAGGCTTCGCCCAACCGCTGGTCGAGCAATTCATCCGCGGCGAACCCGTGGGCGGCCTCCAGCCCCTTGGATTTCTCCAGCACTTAACTCGGATTTTTGGCGGCCTCCTCATCAACCCGCGCGCCACCGTCAATTTTTTCAGCGAACGCCTGCACCTGATCGCCGGTCTCGCCGAAGCGCGCCGGATCAGCGACCTTGAGGATTCAAAAAATCCCGCCAACCGCCCCGCTCTCGACGGTTACCATTTCAAAAATATCGGCGGCCGCATGCTCGCCGATATGGCCATTCCCTCGCTCTCCAAAGTCGTGAAAACCTACTGGGATATCGACGACCTCCGCCTCGCCTTCCTGGCCCGCCTGCGGACTTAGCGCAGCCCTCCTAGCTCCCGCCCGTTTACGCTCAGAATCGCCGCCGGCTCTCCTCCCCTCAGCACCCGCCGCTCGCCCTTCGCGACCTCCGCCTCGATTCGCAGCGCGCCCATCCGGCCCGCGACTTCCGCGACCAACTCATCCCCGGTGAGCGTGGCTTTCGCCGGCGCCTCCGTAAACTCCCGCCGCCACAACGCGAACGCCCCGTCGTCGAGCCCTTCGCCCACGCGCAACCACACCGCGAGCGTCGCCCGTCCGCTCGGTTCCGTTTCGCTGTGCAAGACGGTCAGTCGCCGCGCCACGCTCACCCCCGCGTCTTCGACGAATCGCATCGACGCGGACCCGCCTACTGTCGTCGTCGCCAACAGAACGCGCAGCCCGATCACCGCCTCCCCTATTCGCACAAAAACCGCCGCGCCCGCCGGCACCACCACTCCGGGCTGCACGGCCGCATCACCCACCCACACCTCGGCCCCCGCCGGCACCGTGAAGTGCGTCGCGAAATACCCCAGCTCGCCCGCCTTGTTGCGCGGATCGGTCCGGAGCGGATCGTCGGACAACACCTGCAGCACCTCCGCACCGCGCTGCACAGTCGCGATAAACGGCACGAAATGCAGCGCCTTCCCGCCCACGGTCTTCTTGAGCCCGTAGGGATCACCGCGCCCCTCCATGAACAGCGTGAGCTGCGGCACCTCCGGCGAATCGCCCAGGTTCGCCACCAGCGTGCGCTCGTCGCGGCTGCGCGCCGCCCCCGAGGACGCGAGGCTCACCCGCCGGCCGATCCAGTTCACCGCGCGTTCCTCCGCCCGCTCGCCCCACTGCTGCACCACCACCCGCGGCACCTCGGCCCGAATCGCCTCCGTCCACTCCGCCGCCGGCCGCCACATCACCGCCTCGCGAAACGTGTTCAGATTCGGCTGCGCGCCGCCGAGCCAGCCCGCACCCTCCAACTCCGGTCTCGCCCGCAACCAACCCGCCGTCCACGTGTGCGCCTCGGTGTAGCCTTTGCCGAAAAGATAATCATAGGTCCGTGCATTCGTGCCGCCCATCCGGTCGCCGGACGCCCACCAGTTCGCCGCCAGATCCGTCCACACGTGCCGGATCGCCCGCTCGGCCTTTGCCCGCGCCTCGGCGCGCCCCGCGTGACGCGCGATCAGCGCCAGTGAATCGAGATCGATTCCGTAATAAACCACGGCTCCGTATTCGCCGATTCCGTTCTTCGCCGTGAATTCAATCCAATCATCGAAACGCCGGTAACCATCCTCCGCAACCTCCGCCCGCCCCAGCGCCTCGCCGAGCGCGATTAGCCCCCACGCCTTCATCACAAAGATATTCGTGTAGTCGATCTTCACGACATGGCTGCGCAGCCCGAAAACCGCATCGTTCATCATCTCATCCAACTGAGAGCGAGCCTTCGGCGATAACTTCTCCCCCTGCACCACCCGCAAAAACCCCATCAGCTGCGCCGAAAATTCCACCGCGTTCAGGTCCTGCACACCCGCGTGCCCGCTGCTCCACTTAAAATTTCCCCGCGTCTTGCTTGTCGGATCGAGATCCTGAAGCGAGCGCGCCCGCACCAGCGCCGCCTCCACCCGCTCCGGATGCCAGCCGAGTCCCGTCGCTTCCACGGCAAACCGAAAAAGCCCCCGAATACCCACCGCCCGGTCCGGATCGTTCACGACGCTCCACATCCCCTCCAATTCCTTCGCCCCCAGCATCGGATCGACCGACCACGCCGGCGGCGCACCGCGCCCGCTCACGACCAACACTGCCAACGCCAAGCCCAACCGCCACGGGGTAATCTTCATCGCCGCCCAACTAAGCCTCCGCCATCCGCCGACACAAGGCCCCGCCTAAACGGCGCGCCGGAAAAACATCACCGTCGGCTGGCCCTTGCCCTTGCCCAGTCGTTTCCGCAGTTCCCAGCCCGGCGGCGTAAGCTCGATTTCGCCCGGAGCCTCGAAAATAATCAGGGCATCCGCTTTCGTCGCGAGGTAGTCGCTCAACCGCGCAAACAGCGCCGGCGCCACGTCGGGGATGATTTCGTAGGGTGGATCGATAAACACGAGGTCCGGCACGACACTGCCATTCAACGGCACGGTGAGCGCATCCACCTGCATCAAACTGAGATCATCGCCCGCAGCGCGCCCGAGGCTCTTGCACACCGCAGCGATATTCTGCCGCACACACGCCGCCGCCTTCGCGTGTTTTTCTACAAACACCCCGCCCGCCGCGCCCCGGCTCAGCGCCTCCAGCCCATACGCGCCGCTGCCCGCAAATAAGTCCAAAAACCGCGCGCCCGGCACGCGCGCCGCGAGTGTCGAAAACACCGCCTGCCTCATCCCGTCCGTCGCCGGCCGCGTCAGGTCGCCCTTCGGCACGACGAGGGGAATACCACGGGCAACGCCACCGGAGATACGCATCCGCGCACACAAAACGCCGCCTCCCGCTTGGCAAACGCGAAACCTTTCCCACCGTGCGCAGTCCCCTCCCGCCGCCGTGCCACCCGTCTCGCCGCCACTCCCCCGCCGCCGTTTCCTCCGCCTCGCCGCGCTCGCCACCGGCACCGCCCTGCTCAAAAACTCCTCGCCGCTCATGGTCGCCCCCGCCGCTCCCTCCACGTCGTCCCCCGTCTCCGACCACTGCAACGGCCGCACGTTCTTCAACCCCAAGCACCACGCCAACCGCGGCTGGACCGATGTCCTCCGCTGGAAACTCTCCTCCAAGCCCGCCGCCTGGCCCGCCTCCGTCCCCGTCACCCCGCGTCGCCCCGCGCCGCTCTCCGGCCGCGGCTCACTCGCGAGCCACTGGATCAACCACGCCACCTTTCTCCTCCAGACCTCCGCCGGCACCGTCCTCACCGATCCCGTTTTTAGCGACCGCGTGAGCCCCGTCGGCTGGGCCGGCCCCCGCCGAGTCCACGCTCCCGGCATCGCCTTCGCCGACCTGCCCCGGATCGACGTCGTCGCCCTCAGCCACGACCACTACGACCACTGCGACCTCCCCGCCCTCACCCGCCTCGCCGCCACCCAAAAGCCCCTCGCCGTCACCCTCCTCGGCAACGGCCCCCTCCTCCGCGAAGCCGGCTTCACCCCGGAGCGCATCATCGAACTCGATTGGTGGGGCCGCCACACCACCGCCGCCGGGCTCACCATCGTCGCAACCCCCTCGCGCCACTGGAGCAACCGCCTCTCCGGCACCCGCAACGCCCGCCTCTGGGGCGGCTTCCATTTCTCCGCCGGCGGCCGCACCGCGCACTTCGTCGGCGACACCGCCTACGACGCCGAGATGTTCCGCGCCGTCCGCCAAAACTGCGGCGCCCCCGACCTCGCCATGATCCCCATCGGCGCCTACGAGCCGCGCTGGTTCATGGCTGAGCAACACTGCAACCCCGAGGAAGCGGTAAAAATCCACCTCGATCTCGGCGCCAAGCAGAGCATCGGCATGCACTGGGGCACCTTTCAACTCACCGACGAAGCCCGCGAAGCTCCTGTCACCGCACTCGCCGCCGCCCTCACCGCCGCCGGCATTGCATCTGATCGTTTCCAAGCTCTCACGCCCGGCGAAAGCGTCGCCGTCTGAGGCCGCCGCAAGCCGTGCCGAGGTGGGCCGAGCACTCCGAGCGCGGCCGGGCACCGTCGCCCCTCCTCCAGCCCCCTCCCCGCCATGATACCGGCCTTCGACCCCGCCGTTCCGGCCGTCCTTCAACGTATCACGTCCCCCCGCAGGAAATGGAACCAGCCCCCTTCCCTCGGGTTCCTTACGTATTCCTGCGTCATGGCCTACATAACATTTGCCCTCCTTCACTTTGCGCCCTTTAGTTAGGGTCCTAATCATCAGCATGAATGCGATTCCGACTTATCGCCGTTCTTCCTGATAGGCACTGCCTGCCACTCACACTTTGACTATGAACCACCGCCACCTCCTCGCCTGCCTCGGCCTCGCCGCCGGCTGGCTCGCGCCCACTCGGGCCGAGGAGAGTAATGCGTGGCCGGGCCCCGTCCGCCAGCTCAACGCCACCGGCGAGGTCACCTCGACCACCGCGGTCGGCCCACTCTTTTTCAGCAAACCATTGCCCGAGGGCGGCCACGCTTCCGGCTTTCGCCCGTTCTATATCCAGCGCACCGACTCCAAAGACCGCGTCGTGGAATCGGCCGTCCTCTATCCGCTGTTCAACTATCGCAGCGACGACGAGAGCTACACGTGGACCGTCTTCAATCTCATCAACCGCTCCGGTCTCCAGCCCGGCTCCTCGCCCAAGCTTCGCGCCGCCTACGACGAGAAGTTCGCCGTCTGGCCGTTTTATTTTTCCAAGCAGACGGGCGACCCCGCGACCTCCTATCGCGGACTCCTGCCCATCGGCGGCTCCATCAAAAGCTTCTTCGGCTACGACCGGATTTCGTGGGTGCTTTTCCCGCTCTACACCGAAGTCGATAAGAACGAAGCCCACACGGTCCTCGCGCCATGGCCGTTCCTGCGCTTCACGAGCGGCGCCGAACAGGGCTTCGCCTTCTGGCCACTGGGCGGTTGGCGTGATCGTCCCGGCGTCTTCAAACGCCGCTACGCCCTCTGGCCGCTCATCTGGAATCACACGCTCTACCCTCGCGACGATGCCCCCGCCGGCACGCCGCCCACGCGCCAGGTGGGCTTCATTCCCTTTTACACGCGTGAGAAAAACGCCGACTTCGTGAATGTGAATTTCGCGTGGCCGTTCTTCGGCACCACCGATCGCACCGCGCCCTTCCGCTACCACGAGACGCGTTACCTCTGGCCCTTCCTCGTCCAAGGCCACGGCGACAACCGCATGATCAACCGCTGGGGCCCGTTCTACACCCACTCCGTCATCAAGGGCTACGATAAGACGTGGATCGGTTGGCCTTTCTGGCGGCATGCAAAATGGGAAGCCGGCAACCTCGCGCAGACCAAGACCCAGTTTCTCTTCTTCCTCTACTGGTCCGTCGAACAACGCAGCCTCGCCAACCCCAACGCCGCCCCCGCCGAGAAAACCCACCTCTGGCCACTCGTCAGCGCGTGGGACAACGGCGCCGGCCACCGCCAGTATCAGATCCCCAGCCCGCTTGAGGTTTTCTTCCCCAACAGCGACCTCGTCCGGCAGACGTGGACGCCTCTCTTCGCGCTCTACCGCTACGACCAGCGCGCGCCCGGCAACGTCCGCACCTCGCTCCTCTGGGACGGCATCACGTGGGAACACAACCACGCCGCGCAAACCGCCGAATTTCATCTCGGCCCGATTTTCAGTGTGCAGCGCAAGTCCGCCGAGCGTCGCATCGCCATCGGCAACGGCCTCTTCGGCGCCAAGCGCCTCGCTGGCGAGCGCACCTGGAAGTTCTTCTGGTTAGATTTTCCCTCGAAACCCGCTACCGTTTCCACCGCTGCGACCGCGACCCGTTGATATGAAACAACTGACCAACATCCTCGAAGGCTTCGGCAGCGCCGTTCAGCTCCTTTTCCAGTCCTGCCGTTACGCCGGCACCCTCCCCCGCCAGCGCGCACGCTTCATCGAGCAGTGCTACCTCATCGGATACACCACGCTCCCCATCGTCGCGATCCTCAGCTTTTTCATGGGCAGCGTGCTCGCGCTCCAGTCCGGCTACTCGATGCAGAATTTCGGCGCCAAGCAGTTCATCGGCTCCCTCGTCGGCCTCTCCTTCGCCCGCGAACTCGGCCCCGTGATTGTCGCCATCCTTCTCGCCGGCCGCGTCGGTTCCGCCATCACCGCCGAGCTCGCGTCGATGAAGGTTTACCAGGAGGTCGATGCGCTCGTGACCATGAACATCCCGCCGGCGCGGATGCTCGTCCTGCCCCGCCTCGCCGCCGTGCTCGTGATGATGCCCGTGCTCGCGATCATCGGCGACCTCATCGGTTGGTTTGGCGGAGCCGTCGTCTCAAAATATGTCGAGTTCATCGCGATCGAGCCCGAGGCCTACTTCGCCGCCCTCCGCCGCTACATGAAGTTCAAGGATGTCGGCACCGGCCTCATCAAGGCCGAGATCTTCGGCTTCGTCGTCGTCCTCATCTGCTGCAGCATCGGCCTCAACACCCGCGGCGGCCCCCGCGAGATCGGCGCCTCCGTCACCAAGGCCGTCGTCGCCTCCCTCATCTCCATCCTCGTGCTCGATTACTTCGTCACGAAAGCGCTCCTCTGATTTTTCCCGCCATGCCCTGCCCGCTCCATCGCAATCCCATCACCGCCGTCGAAAGTCCCGCCGTCGGTGTCGCCATCGAGGGCCTGTCGAAGAATTTCGGCAAACTCCAGGCGTTGAAAAACGTCTCGTTCACCGTCGAGCCCGGCGAGATTTTCGTGCTCATGGGCCCCAGCGGCTCCGGCAAAAGCGTCCTCCTGAAACACATCGTCGGCCTCGAAGCCCCCACCTCCGGACGCGTGCTGATCGACGGCCGCGACGCCGCCGCCGAGGGCACATTGGAAAGCGTGCGCATCGCCCTCGTCTTCCAGGCCGGCGCTCTCTTCAACTCGCTCAGCATTTACGACAACCTCGCCCTCTATCCGCGCGAGCACCGTCTCGGCACCGAAGCGCAGATCAAGGAGAAGGTCACCCGCGCCCTCCAGATTCTCTCGCTGGAAAACACCGCGCACAAATTCCCCTCCGAGCTCTCCGGCGGCATGAAGAAGCGCGTGGCCATCGCGCGCGCCCTCGTGATGGAGCCGCAGCTCATGCTCTACGACGAGCCCACCAGCGAGCTCGACCCCGTCATGAGCGCGACCAACAGCGAGATCATCGCCACGCTGAAGGACGAGTATCACGTCACCACCATCGTCGTCTCCCACGACCGCGAGCTCGCCCTCGGGATCGCCGATCGCATCGGCATTCTCATGGCCGGCGAACTCGTTTTTCTCGGCACGCCCGCCGAGATCAAGGCCTCCACCGATGCCCGCATCGCCGATTTTTTTCATCCCAAGATCGATCTGAAAAATCCGCGTTTCAAAAACCTTGAAACCTAAGCCGCCCTTTCCTGTTCAAATCTCAACGGAGCCACCACCATGAATACCGCCCAACAAACCGCCCGCGTCGGTCTTTTCTTCCTCCTCGGCCTCGCCCTCACCTGGGTGACTTGGGAAACACTCAGCGACGGCAAACTCTTTAAACAAAAAGGCTATTCCCTCATCGCCGGCTTCGAGAACCTCAAGGAACTCAAGCAGGGCGACGAAGTGCGCATGGCCGGCGTGAAGATCGGCTCCATCGAAAAGACCCGTCTCGCCGGCCGCCGCGCCGAGGCCATTCTGCGCATCGAACCCGGCGTCAAGATCGCGGCCGACGCTACCGCCACCATCGTGATGGCCGGCCTCATTGGCACCAACTACGTCGGCCTCGACCTCGGCACCCCGGGCGCCGCCGCGCTCACCGACGGCGCGGAACTCCGCACCAAGGTCACGCCCGATATCAACACCATCATGACCGAGATCGGTAACCTCGGCCAAAAACTCGAAGGCGCCCTCAGCTCCATCACCAGCAGCGTCAGCGGCGACGGTAAGAGCCCCGGCCTCTTCCAGAAGATCGACCTCCTCGTCACCCAGAACTCCGAAAAAATCGGCACGACGATGAGTAACCTCCAGGACATCACCACCAAGCTCAAGGATGGCGAAGGCACGCTCGGCAAACTCATCAACGACCCGAAACTCCACGACGAACTCCTCGCCACCGTCGCCGAGATCAAGGCCGCCGCGACCGACGCCAAGGCCTTCGTCACCGACACGCAGGGCATTCTCGCCCAAGTGAAATCCGGCAAAGGCACGCTGGGCGCACTCCTCTACGACGAAGAGTCGGCTGCGAGCATCAAGGTCACCGTCAAAAATCTCCGCGACGTCTCCGACAAGATCGCCCGCGGCGAAGGCACCCTCGGCAAACTGCTCAACGACGACAGCCTCTACCTCGGCGTGCAGAGCACGCTCAAGAAAGCCGACCGCGCCATCGACGGCCTGGGCGACAGCGGCCCCATCACCGCCGTCGGCGTCGCCGCCAGCGTGCTGTTCTAAACCAAGCTCGCTGAAAGCAAAAAGGCGCGGCGGTAAATCCGCCGCGCCTTTTTTGCGCCTGTCTTCAGCGGCCCTGACTTCTGCCCGGACTACATCTAACGGGACTCAGACCTTTGGGCCGCCTTGCGCGAGATTGCGCGCACGGAGACGCAGGCCGTTGAGACGAATAAAGCCGGTGGCATCGCTCTGGTTATACCAACTCTTCACGCCTTCCATCGACGCGATCTTGTCGTCGTAGAGCGAGTATTTCGACTTACGTCCGCAGGTGATAATGTTACCCTTGTAGAGCTTGAGACGGACCGTGCCC
>JANXLP010000130.1 GCA_025355125.1 Opitutaceae bacterium
GGTGATCCGCCGGCACCCAGTCACGCAGGTCGGGCGGCAACAGCAGCGGGGTGTCTCGGTCAATATTCACGTATCGGGCCATATCCAATTACATAGCAATTACTAGGCCAAGTATCAGCCTAAGTCCGACAGCCTGCTAGCCGCCTGCGTCCAAATCGACGGTCCGATCACGTCGCACTACCGCTGGGCCGGGAAAATCGAGCAGACCACCGAGTTTCGCCTGATGTTTAAATGCCTCCCGGCCCGCTCGGCCGCACTCGAAGCTCGTATCATTGCGACCCACCCCTACGCCACGCCGGAATGGATCGTAGTCCCAGCCACACACGTCACAGAAAAATACTTGTCATGGGCCCGAGAAAACCCTCAATCTCTTCCCCTTTAACTCGTCGCAACCCTCTTCTTTAAGCACCATGTCACAACATAAAAGTCTCCAAGGCGCCAACGGCCTCGTCGTCAAACGCAACGTCCTCAAGCGCTTCGAGCGTGTTGATATCCTCAAGAAGCGTGGTCAGTGGAAAGAAGGCGACCGCGTCGCCGGTCTCCGCAAGACCAAGCCCGACGTCTAATCGTTTCGGCTCTCACTTTCGGCAGGCAGTTACCCGCTGCCTGCCTTTTTTGTATCGTTTTCCCAGCACTCGCCCAACTCACCCCCGCCATGATCGACCTCGCCAAAAAGCTCGTAGATTTTATCCTCCACATCGACAAGCACCTCGCGGAGATCATCCGCGATTACGGGATGTGGACCTACGCCGTCCTGTTTTTGATCATCTTTGCGGAAACCGGCCTCGTCGTGACGCCGTTCCTTCCGGGCGATTCCCTCCTCTTCGCCGCCGGGGCCTTCTGCGCCAAACCCGAAACCGGCCTCAACGTCCATCTCATGGCCGCATTGTTGTTCATCGCCGCTTTCATCGGCGACACTCTGAATTACTGGATCGGCGCCAAAATCGGTCCTGCCGTCTTCAAGCGCAATGATTCGATGTTTCTGCGCAAAAAGCACCTCGAGCGCGCCCACGCCTTTTTCGAGAAATACGGCGGCCGCGCCATCATCCTCGCCCGCTTCGTGCCCATCGTGCGCACCTTTGTGCCTTTCGTCGCCGGCGCCGGCCAGATGACTTATTCCCGCTTCATCGCCTACAACGCCATCGGCGGCTTCGTCTGGATTTACTTCTTCATCTACGCGGGCTTCTGGTTCGGCAACCAAGCCTTCGTGCAGAAAAATTTCAAGCTCGTGATCCTCGCGATCATTATCCTCTCCATCGTTCCGATCATCGTCGAACTCTGGCGCGGCTGGCGCGAAAATAAGAAGTCGGTAGTTTAAGCCAGACCGTATCGTCGGCCAACCGCAACGGCTCCATCAGGTTCGTTCCGACTGATGCTGGCTAACGTTCTGCAAGCAGGGCTTCGACACGCTTCTTCAAATCCATAGTTGGTCCGCCGCGAGCACACAGAATACCTTGGCGATCAATCAACAGGTAACACGGGGCAAGCTTAACCATGAAGCGTTCGGCGACACCATTCTTCCAACCTTTACCATCCCAGTAGGTGGGCCAAGTGATAGAATTAGCCGCTAGCAGCCTGTCGGACTTAGGCCGT
>JANXLP010000144.1 GCA_025355125.1 Opitutaceae bacterium
CCACGAGGCGGCGCGCGAGCAGACAGTTGCGGCCAAAGACCGCCGTGTCGCGCTCATCGAGGCCGTAGAGTTTTTTTGTCGCATCGGTTTCGCGCGCGAGATCGACCACGCCGGGCGCCTCGGCCTGCATTTGGTAGGCGAGTTCGTAGCTGCGGATGCGCGCCTCGAGTTCGGTGTTGTCGGCGCGCGAGGCGGCGTGGCGGGTGTTGAGTTCGCCGAGGAGATCGAGCTTGTCGCGCTGGCGGTCCGGCTGGAGCCCGCGCGGCGTGTCGAGATTGCGAATGGGCACGCCGTCGGGACTGAACTCCACGCCCTGATGCACCGCCGGCATGAAGCCGGTGCCCCAGTTGCGCGAACCGTTGATCACTTCCTTCTCGCTGTCCTTGATGACGACGAAACCGGGTAGATTTTGGTTCGCCGTGCCGATGCCGTAGGAAACCCACGCGCCGAGCGAGGGCCGCCCGCCGAAGATCGAGCCCGTGTTCATCTGACAGACGCCGCCGGCATGGTTGATGCCGTCGGACACGCACGAGTTGATCACCGCGAGATCGTCCGCGTGGTTGGCCACGTGTGGGAACCAGTCGGAGACCCACAGCCCGCTCTGGCCGTGCCGCTGCCACGTGCGCTTCGAGCCCATGATGGGATTGCCCGCCTCGCCCATCGCGAGGATCGGCTCCTTGAAACTCGCGGGCAGCTTCTGGCCGGAAAGTTCGTTCAGCAGCGGCTTGTAGTCGAAGGTATCGAGGTGGCTGGGCCCGCCTTCCATAAAGAGGAAGATGACGTTCTTCGCCTTGCCCACGCGCTGCGGCAGCGCTGCGGCCGACGAGGGCAGCGCGCCGCTCGCGCCGAACACGGGTTGCCGCAGCAGCGCGGCGAGCGCGACCGCGCCGAAGCCGCAGCCGGCGGTGCGGAGAAAATCGCGGCGGGAGGTGGGGTTGATGAAATTATTGCAGGCCATAACGGGGAAAGCGGCTCAGTGGAGGTAAAGAAATTCGTTGGAGTTCAGCAGCACGTGGCAGAGATCGCCCATCGCGCGCTTACGCGGGTCGGAGCTGTCCGCCACGCCGCCGCCGGCCCATTCGAAGACGGGGCCGTTGTCGCGCGCCGCCACCCACGCGAGATCATCCGCCCGCCAGCGTTTCGGATCATCCGACAGGGCGTCGTCGGGCAGCAGCCCGGCGGCGACGCGCACGGCGGCGATTTCGCCGTCGAACTGATGATAGGTGCGGCGCGAGAGACCGCCGATGACCGGTGCCGCCGAACCGCGAGCGATCTTGCTCACGATCGCGTGACGCACCACCGCGGTCTGCGGCGCCGCACCGTCGCGCTCGAGTTCACGCACGCGGAACGTGACCGTATGCTCGGCGCACGAAACCTTCGCCGAGACGTGATACGGCGTGTGCGGCTTCAACGTCAGCCCCGAGAGCAGAATCTCGTAGGTGGTGTTCATGTTGTCGTCCTCGCCCACGAGCTGCATCACCAACCCGAGCGGCTGCACCGGCGCCTTCAGGCCGTTGATGCCGAGGCTCCAGCCGTGGCCCTCCTCAGAGCCCTTGTCGCCCGTCCAGCGCGACGCGATGGTGCGGATCGCGTTGTCGGCGTCGGGACTGTCGAGGGTGAATACCGCCTCGACCGTAAACTCGTCGCCCTCGCGCGGCGCGCCCCGCGTGATCACGCGCTCGTGCGGCGTGTTCTCGCGGAAGAAACCGGGGCCCGCCGGCGCGACCGTCATCGGCAGCGCCGCGAGGGTGGGCGTGGCCGCCATGCGTTTCGCGATGAACGCCTCCGCGAGCTTCGCCTCCTCGGCCGTGGGCTCGCGACCGAGGGCGGAGGCCCACGCGGCCTCGACGGTGGGCGCACGCGCGGCGAGCTTGCGCGCGCGGGAGAGCACCCAGTCGCCGTTCATGAAGAGCAGCGCCTGCGTCGCGGTGGAGGTATTCTGCCGGTCGGCGATACTGGTGAAGCCGGGCGGCGCATCGAGGCTGCGCAGGAGATCGTTCTGATTGTTGCGTTTCTTCGGCGTGTAAATGGATCGGCGCGGAAACGTGAGTCCGTCCTGCGGCAGGCCGCCGGCGGCGAGATCAAGTTCACCGCTGGCCGCGAGCATCGCGTCGCGCGCCTGCTCGGCATCGAGGCGGCGCGGGCTGAAACGCCAGAGATATTTGTTCGTGGGATCGACCAGCGCGGCTTTCTCCGGGATGCCGGCGCGCGCGGTCTGTTGGTAGGTGGCGGAGAGCAGAATCTCACGATGCAGCCGCTTCAGGCTCCAACCCTCGGCGACGAAACGCTGCGCGAGCCAGTCGAGCAGCTCAGGGTGCGTGGGCCGCTCACCGAGGTGGCCGAGGTCGTTGGGCGTGCCGGCGATGCCCCGGCCGAAATGATACTGCCACACGCGGTTCACGATCACGCGCGTCGTGAGTTGGTTGTCGGGACGGGTGATCCAGTTCGCCAGCGTGGTGCGGCGCCCGGTGGACTGCGCGAGCGGCGTGATCGCGGGCTCCGCCGGATCGATCAGCGTCAGGAAGGCCGGCGAAATCTCGCGCTCGCCCTTCTTGGTTTTCAGTTTCGTCATGGGCGCCGTCGGACCGGCGTCGGTCGCGACGAAGGCCGCCGGAATCGGCTTGGGCTTCAGCTTGTCGAATTTCTTCAGCTCGGCCGCCAGCTCCTTGTAACGCGCGCGGTCGGCGGGGGCTTTCAGCGCCTTCTGCACGTCGAACGACACGCGCTCGGCCTCCAACTGGCGCTCGGCCATCGTGGCGAGAATCTGCTCGAAGGGCTCGCGCGTCGCAGGCGGCTTGTCGATCATCGCACGAATGTCCTCCGTGAACCGGTTGTAGCCGACCTTCACCTGCTTGTCGCGCGCCGCGCCGATGAGCGCCTCGATCTGCTGGCGGATATCCGTCGTCGCTGTTTCCCAAATGCGCTGTTTTTCGTCAAAGGCCGCCTGGTCATCCCGCGTCGCGAGTCTCAAATCCGTGCGCCAAAGCACGGGCTCGAAGAACGCGCGCAGCGCGAAATAATCCTTCTGCAAGATCGGGTCGAACTTGTGGTCGTGGCAACGCGCGCAACCCATGCTCAGCCCAAGGAAAACTTCGCCCGCGTTGTCTGTCAGGTCGGTCACGATCAGGTCGGCCTGGCCACGCACGTCGCGCTGGTTCCACTCGTAAACGGGGTTGCGCAAGTAGGTCGTGGCCACAAGCACCGCGGGGTCGTCGGGCGCGATCTCGTCGCCGGCGAGCTGCTCACGCACGAACTGGTTGTAGGGCTTGTCGGCGTTGAGGCTCTTGATGACGTAGTCGCGATAAGGCCACGCGCCGGGGCGACCGCCGTCGGCGCGGTAGCCGTCGCTCTCGGCATAGCGCACGAGGTCGAGCCAGTGCTGCGCCCAGCGTTCACCGTAGCGCGGGCTGGCGAGCAGTTCGTCCACGAGTTTTTCGTAGGCGCGGGGATCAGGGTCTTTCGCGAAAGCCTCCAGTTGCGCGCGCGCCGGCGGCAGACCGTGCAGATCGAAATAAACGCGGCGCGCCAGTTCGGCGCGGTCCGCCGACGCAGCGGGCGTGAGACCAAGCTCGGCGTGTTTCGCGGCGACGAAGCGGTCAATGTCGTTGCGCGCCCAGCGCTCGCTCGCGGGTGCCGCCAGCACGGGCGGCACCGGCCGCGTAAGCGGCTGAAAATACCAATACGCGCGCGCCTCGGCCGTGAACCCGTGTTCATCCGTGGTCTTCCGCGCCACATCGCCGCCGCCCTCGGGCCAGGGAGCGCCGAGCGCCACCCATTTCTCCAACAGCCCGACCTCTCGCGCCGTCAGTTCCTCTTTCGGCGGCATCTGCAGGTCTTCGTTCTTATAGCGCACGGCCTCGATCATCAGCGACTTCTCCGACTGACCGCGCACGAGCGCCGGCCCGGAGTCCCCACCCGTCAACATCGTCGAAATATGGTCGAGCCGCAGTCCACCCTTCTGTTTCTCCGCACCGTGACATTTGTAGCAGCGCTCGACCAGAAGCGGGCGGATTTCCTGCTCGAAAAATTGCAAGTGCGCTCGCGCGTCCACGGCATCGGTCGGAGCGGTGGCGGGCGTTTCCGCCGCGGTGGCAGACGCGGCGAATAGCGCGCCGATGAGCAGGGGGGTAACAAACTTCATGGGGTAATGATTCTCGGGAAAAAACGGGCTAGCGGACTCGCAGCGTCGGCGGACGCGCGGAGGGATGCTCCTTGGAAGCAAACGCATGAACGAGGCCCGAGGAGTCGCTCTCGCCGGTCTCCCGCACGATGACGAAGGTGGCGAGGCCGTTGGTATCCTCCCGCAAGAACCTCACCAACGCCTCGCCCTTGACCGTGAGCGGCGAGCCGGCCGCCCCACGCGCGATCATGAACTCCGCGAGCTTCCGCACTTGCGCGAGATTTAGCCCCGCGTCGTCGCCCGCCGGCATGTTTTCCCAGCGCAGCCCCGCTTCGCTCCAGCCGTCGAGGGCTTCGTCGGTCACGCCGTAGATCGCAAAGCGCGAATCGGGCACCATCGCCGAAAATCCCAAGCCGCTGGGCTCCGGGTCGAGCACGAGTTCCACTTCGGCCAGATCGCGAGCGCTCACTTTCGATAGGTCGAAAGTCAAAAACGCCCGCCGCTCGTTCTTCCTGCTCGTCTCCAGCTCGGTGTGTTTCACCAACAGCAGCGGCTGCGGCCCGACCGCCTGCAGGTTTCCGCGGCGTGCGTAGCCATCTTTGCCGCGTCCAAACGACGTCGGAATCTGCGTCCAGCCATCCGCCGCTTGCTCCAGCTGAAACCGCGCCGGCTCCGTCCCCACCACGCCCGGCTGCGCGTCCACGTGGAACGATTTTCCCTCGCGCAGGTGACGCGGCCCGGCGCCGGAGCCGTCTTCCAATGTCACCTCGCCCTCGAAGACAAACACGTGCGAGTTACCCGTCGAACCCGCCGTCACGCCGAAACGCGTGCCTAGATCGACGACCTTCAGATCGGCAGTGTCCACCGTGAAGCCGTGCGCCGATTCCGGCACCTCGGCCGTCACAGAGCCCTCGATGAGACGGCAGTGCATCGCGCTGATAATTTCCAATTTCGTCGGCGCCTCCAGCGTCAGGATCGCGCCGCTCGCGAACTTCAGCGTCGCGATGCCCTCCACCAGCGCCAGAGTGCCGTGCCCGAGCGGCTCGCGATCGGCCGTGGGCAGCGTCGAGCCGGCCCAGCGCGCGTTCTGCGACTGCACGAGCGTGGCGACGGCGTCGTTGCGCGGCGCGCCGCCGAGCCGCAGCAAATTCCAGCCGAGCAACGCGCAAGCCGCCGCCGCCATGGCCACCGCCGCGAAAACCCACCCCCGCACCGGCGCCACCGCGACGGGCTCCGCCGCTTCCAGCCACTGCGGCAGCCGGTCCCGCTCCGCCCGCAACCGCCCGTGCAACCACGCGCGGTCCGCATACGCCGCACGCACCGCCGGATCGCGGATCACCTCGGCCTGCAACGACTCCAGCTCC
>JANXLP010000160.1 GCA_025355125.1 Opitutaceae bacterium
CGTTCAGCGTTCAGCGTTCAGCGTTCAGCGTTCAGCGTTCAGCGTTCAGCGTTCAGCGTTCAGCGTTCAGCGTTCAGCGTTCAGCGTTCAGCGTTCAGCGTTCACTCCGCTCCTCCGCCACTCGCGTCCTTCCTTCAGCTCAGGCTCAAATCCCCGCATCCCAAGCGCGCGGCGGCTGCTGCACCCATTCCTGCGCGGGAAACGCATAACGCCGCAGGTCAAAAGCCGATTTCGTGTCGTCCAGCAACGAACTCACCGCCGTCATCCGCGCGGCGACTTCCGGCACCATCGCCTGCAACGTCATCGCGCCGATTCCGAGCGGTTGGAGATGCGCGAGATCGGGCAGCACCGGTCCTTTTTCGCCCTTCGGCGTGCACACCGCCGAGCGCAGCCACTTGGCCGCCGAGAGCAGACACGCCATCTTCGCCTGGCTCGCCGAGGCGCGCGGCGTGTATTGCCAGCGCACGGGCTCCGACATCGACGTCGGGAAATCCCAATGCCGCAACAGCGCCGCGCCCGTTTCCGCCTGCGTAAAACCAAAGACCGCGCGCTCGCTCTCTACCGCTTCGCGTGGAAAGCCCGTGTTCTTTAGCTCGAGTTTACGCCCGGCGCGCAACGCCCACTCGTCGATCGCCACCATGCCCACGCAGTGCAGCAGACCGATGGTGTAGGCCACGTCGCGATCCTGCCGCGTGCGCTGTGCGAGCAGTTCCGCCGCGAGCGCGCCCGCCACCGAAAGTTTCCACAGCTCGTCTGCTTCGATCCCGTAAACGTCCAGCGGCCGCACGAGCACCTGCGAAGCCACCGCGAGCGAGACGAGTTCGTAAACCTCGACGTAGCCCACGCGGTTCACCGCCTCGTCCACCGTGAAGCACCGCACGCCCTTGCTGAAATAGGCGCTGTTCGCGACCTGCAACACGCGCGCGGCGATGCCCGGATCGAGCCGAATCAACGCCACGATTTCGTGCATCGCGGAGTTTCCGTCCGTCAGCAACTCCTTCAACCGCGGCAACACCTTCGGCGCCGACGGCAAATTCCGCACCTCACGGACGATATCGTCCGGCGTCAGTAGGGGACTTTGCATGGCGAGGTCGGCAATCATGGCGGTTAACACCTCTACATCGTCACAACCCCGCCCGACTTTCGTCAAAAATTTACCGCCCCGCCCACGCCAATCGCATTTGTCACGTAATACGTGACAAACTATTTCGGGTTATCCTCCCGTTTTCCTCGTCCCCCCCCCGCCTACTGCCGTGTTTGTCACGCAATACGTGACAATTTTACCCGTCGCCCTCCGACCCCGCCGACGAGCCCACCGACGACGAGCCCATCGACGACCCCGCCGACGGCCCTGGCCATCCGACCCTGGCCCTCCGACCCGGCCGCAGCCGCCCCCACCGCGCGCGCCCCACAAAAAGTGTCACGTATTACGTGACACTCCTGCGTAACGACCTGGTTCCAAGTGATAAAATCATCCCGTTTATCACCCAAATTCGAAACCGGCTCCTCCTCCAAAAAATAACCCGCGTGCCCGATGAACTCGGCGGACACGCGGGTCTCCTGCATCTGTGCCACCGTCAGGCGGCAACCATGTCAGCGCAGTAAGGCGACTTTGGCACTCCGGGCGATACCGTCCTTGAGGGCCACCCGCGCCGCCACATCGGCGCGGAAAGGGGTGTCGGCTGCCGCATAGGCGGCCTGAATGACTCCGACGAAATTATTGCGCATCACGAGCTCCTCGTCGGGCTCCTCGGTGTTGACGCCGCTCGCGCGCCAGCCGCCGCGCATCTCTTCCACCCGCATGTGCGCCACGTAGAAACCGCGGCTGTTGCGGTAAACGACCGGCATACCCACGCGGAGGGTGTCGAAACCCTGCTCGTGCATCACGATCGCCGTGCCGCTCACATCCATGGGCTCCATCGACTGGCCGGAGCCGAACAGGGCAAAAGAATTGGCATCCCGGGCCGCGTGCGCCTCGGCGGCGGCGAGCTCCTTGCCGTCCGGCACCAGCGCCGGCACCGGCACCGTCCGCACAAACATCTCCATGTTGCCCGCGGGGGAGTAAGTGGTGCAGCCACCCAAGCCAACGCCGGCGGCGGCGAGGGCGAGAGCGGCGACGACGCGGCCCTTGCTGAAAATTGCGGTGCGGTCGGAAGAGGGGTTCGGAAGGACGGGTAAGTTCACGACCTTACCCTACCGGGCCGCGCATTTTCCCGGTATCCGGGCTTCCCCGTAATCGGGCCTACGGAGTTCCGCTACGGGCATTCCCGCGGAAATAGCTTAGGCCCGCTCCGCTCCGGGCCGAATTAACGTTGTCCTCCTCTTATGTCCGCCTCCGCCGTCACCCCCGCCGCTCTCCCCGCCCCCGCGGCGCCCCTGCTGCGCGTGCTCCACGCCGAGGATGATCCACAGATCGCCGGCATCGTCGCCCTCTACCTCGAACAACACGGCGGCTCCGTCCTCACCCACGTCAGCTCCGGCCGCGCCTGCCTCGACGCGATGGCGACCGGCGGCTTCGACGTGCTCCTCGTCGATCTGATGATGCCCGACCTCAACGGCCTCCAGGTCCTCGGCGAACTCACCGCCCGCCGCGACCCCACCCCCGTCATCATGGTCAGCGGCAACGGCCAGTCCCCCCTCGCCGTCCGCGCCCTCCGCGCCGGTGCCGTCGATTGCATCGACAAAAACTCCCCCGATTTCCGCCGCATCGCCGAGATCGCCCACCGCACGCATGCCCGCCGTCGCCCGGCCTCCGTTCCCACTGCGCCCCATCTCCGCGGTCACCGCGTCCTCTGCCTCGAGCCCGACCGTCACGAGCGCGACGCCGTCACCGCCTTCCTCCGCACCCACGCGCCGCGCCTCGATGTTTCCGCCACCACCCCCGCCGGCCTCGAAGCCGCCCTCGCCGCCCCCTCCCCCGTCGATGCCGTCATCCTCGGCCCCGGCCTCGCGCCCGACGCGATGCTCGACCTCCTCCGCCACCTGCGCTCCCGCCTCGCTTCGACCCCCGTGCTCATTCTCGCCGCCGCCGCTCCCGGCGAGACCCCCATCGCCGCCTTCAAACTCGGCGCGCACGACTACCTCATCCGCAGCGCCGAGTCGCTCCACGACCTCGTCTTCTCCCTCAATCAGGCCCTCCAGCACGCCGACACCGAGCGCCTTAACGCCCGCCTCACCGCCGAACTCGCCGCCCTCAACCTCTCCCTCGCCGACCAGGTCGCCGCCCGCACCCGCGACCTCGAAAACGAAAATCGCGAGCGCCGCGCCGCCGAGGAACGCGCCCGCGGCCTCGCCACCCGCCTCCTCCGCGCCCGCGAAGACGAACGCCGCGTCCTCGCCCAGGATCTCCACGACCAGGTCGGTCAACTCCTCACCGGCCTCCGCTTCCAACTCGAAGCCGCCCAGCCCACGGCCCACGCCCTCACCGAAACCCTCGCCCTCACCGACGAACTCCTCGCCACCGTCCGCGAACTCACCCTCCAACTCCGCCCGCGCATCCTCGACGACTTCGGCCTCCGCGCCGCCCTCGACTGGCACACCCGCCGCTTCTCCACGCAAACCGGCATCGCCATCGAGCTCGACGTCGCCCTCCCCGAGCCACGCCTCGCACCCGAGCTCGAAACCGTAGTCTTCCGCCTCGTGCAGGAAGCCCTCACCAACGTCGCCCGCCACTCCGGCGCCACCGCCGCCGCCGTCACCGTCGCCGCCGATACCGTCACCCTCCACGTCGAAATCTCCGACCGCGGCCGCGGCTGCGACGCCATCGCCGCCCTCGCGACCCACGATTCCCTCGGCCTCGCCGGCGCCGCCGAACGCGTCCGCCTCGCCGAAGGCACCTTCGAACTCTTCTCGAACCCCGGCCAAGGCACCCGCCTCCACGCCGAGTTCCCGCTCCCTAAGAATCTTTCTCTTTCCTCTTAATCTTTCCTCTTTCTCCCCCGGCCGACTCCCTTCCGCCTCCCCGTTCCGACCTCTCAGCTCTCCGTCCTTCCTCTCTCAGCTCTCAACTCTCCGCCCTCCGCCCTCCGCCCTCCGATCTCCCGCCTTCAACTTTCACCTTTCAACTTTCAACCGCCCCATGCCGCCGCTCCCCACCGCCATCCTCGCCGACGACCACGAGATCGTCCGCCGCGGCCTCTCCGCCCTCCTCACCACCGAGAAACTCTGCACCATCATCGCCGAAGCCTCCGACGGCCTCAGCGCCGTGACCCTCGTCGAGAAACACCGCCCGCAAGTCCTCTTCCTCGACCTCAACCTCCCCCGCCTCCACGGCCTCGAAGTCCTCCGCCAAGTCCGCGACACCTGCCCGCAGACGCGCGTCCTCATCCTCTCGATGCACAACGACGAACCCTACGTCATCGCGACCCTCCGCGCCGGCGCCTCCGCGTATATTTTAAAAGGCTCCGAATCCACCGAGATTGCCACCGCCCTCCGCGAAGTCCTCGTCGGGCGCCGCTTCCTCAGCGCCCCACTCTCCGAATGGGCCATCAACGCCCTCACCGCCAAAACCGCCGATACTACCGACCCGCTCCAAACGCTTTCCCCCCGCGAACGCATGGTCCTCCAACTCGCCGCCGAGGGAGAAAATAACCCCGCCATCGCGGAAAAACTCTTCATCAGCCCCCGCACCGCCGAGACGCACCGCACCAACCTCCTCCGCAAACTCGGCCTCCAAACCCAGACCGACCTCGTCCGCTTCGCCATCCGCAAAGGCCTCATTTCCGCCTGACGCCTGATTTGCGGCCGGGCGCGTTTTTCCCTCACGCGCCGACTACACGGCTGGTGAACGCTGCAAAACATCCAACGGGCTCCGCACGCCCAACCCCGGCTTCTGCATCACGTGCGTGTAGATCTGCGTTGTCTCCACGCTCTCGTGACCGAGCAACTCCTGCAGCGTGCGGATGTCCGTCCCGCTCTCCAGTAAGTGCGTCGCGAAGGAATGCCGCAGCACGTGTGGCGTCACCCGCTTGTCGAGCCCCGCCCGCTCCGCCGCCCAGCGGATATTGTTTTGAAACGTGCTATCGATCACGTGATGCCGCCGCCGGACCTTGCTCTGCGGATCGACACTCGTCTCCCGCGAGGGAAA
>JANXLP010000163.1 GCA_025355125.1 Opitutaceae bacterium
CTTCCCTCGCCTCCCGCACACCCAGAAAACCTGCAAACACTCTCACGCGCACAAGTCCCTCATCGAAAATAACCGTCCTCGCTTCCCACCGGCGTAAATCTTCCTCCGCCCCGCCGCCTTCAAGTCCGACGGGCTGCCAGGCATCTGTGTCGTATCAGCCGCCGCGCTCGGCGCCGAACCGGCTTCTTCGATTGCCTCCAGACCCGTCCGTCTCGCAAAAAACTACCCGAGCGACAAGCCAACCCTCGCGCAGGGGCAAGCGCTGTTCACCCAGCTCTGCGCGTCGTGCCACCTCCTCGTCGGCGATGCCATCGGCCCACCGCTTGGCGGCGTCACCGACGTGCTGACCCGCGCGGAGCTGCTGCGCCACATCCGTAATCCGGCCCAGGTCATCGCCGACGGAAATCCGCGCGCGAACGCGCTTCTCCGCCGCTACAAGGCATTGATGCCGCCGTTTGAGGCTCTGCCCGAGGAACAGATCGTGGCGATTCTCGCCTACGTCGACCGCGAGACGGAGGTGGCCAAGCTCAAACCCTTCGCCCTCAGCCTCGAGCCGGCCGGGCCCGAGATCCGGCTCATCCCGCGGGTGGAAAAATCTGGCCTCGTGATCGAGCTGGAGGATTACGTGCAGATCCCGGTCGCCTCGAATCGCCGGCCCGACAAAGGGATCGCGACGTTGCGCAGCGGCCCGAAAAAGGACGGCACGATATTCATCAGTGACCAGATGGGTGTCATCTACCGCGTCAAGGACCGGAAGATCAGTGTCTATCTGGACATCCGCGAAATACTCCCGGACTTCGTCTTCGAGCCGGGGATCGGCACCGGGCTCGGCAGTTTTGCGTTTCATCCGGAGTTTCTGAGTAACGGACTGATCTACACCACGCACGCGGAGTCCGACAAAAAGCAGCCGGCGATCAACGACGACTTCTATGAGAGCGTCACCCTGCCGGAGAACAAACTTCCCACTTTGCACTGGGTGGTATCGGAGTGGCACACGACCGATTTCGGGGCCGAACGCTTCGTCGGCACGCGCCGCGAGGTCCTCCGCGGCAAGATGCCGTCCACGACCCACGGATGGGGCGACATCGCGTTCGCCCCAGTGAGCGACAGACAAGATCCCGACTACGGGTTGCTCTTCATCGGCGTAGGCGAGGGCGGTGCGGTGAACATGAAGATGCCGCAGCTGGCCGACCACCCGCGTTCGTTGCTGGGCACGCTCCTGCGCATCGACCCGCGCGGCACCAATGCGGCCAACGGCCACTATGGCATCCCGCCCGACAATCCCTTTGCCAATCACCCCGATCCGAAGGTGCGAAAGGAAATCTGGGCCTATGGCTTCCGCAATCCCCACCGCATGTGCTGGGATCTGTCCTACGGGAAACGGCTGATTCTTTCCGACATCGGCGAAAGCAACGCGGAAGAGGTAAACCTGATCGAAAAGGGCGGAAACTACGGATGGAACCGGCTCGAGGGCACGACCTTCATCGACGTCTTGAAGGATGCCAAGGTCGTCCGCGCCGCGACCGCGGCCGAGCTCGAGGGCTACCGTCCTCCCCATGGCCAATATGACCACACCGACGGCCGGGCCATCAGCGGCGGCTTCGTCTATAACGGCCCGATCAAGGACCTGCAGCACAAGTATATCTTCGGCGACATCGTCACC
>JANXLP010000198.1 GCA_025355125.1 Opitutaceae bacterium
CCCAACACTCGTCTTTCACCCTTCCGCTCGAAAAAACCTTCTCCAATCTCCTGTTCTTGCCGTCAATTTTTCACCCGACGCCGGATTCCAAAATCTTTAAGCCCGACAGCCTGCTAGGCCGTGCGCCGGGCCGGCCGGAAGATAGACTTAACGGAGATCTGCGGCGGCGATGGCGCCCAGGGCGTCTCGGGACTGCGCATCGGGCTGAACCGGGTGAAGTGAGTTGGTCATTTGACAGCGTTGGTTAGGCACCTAATCGTCACTTCCACTAACTCCTCGATGCCCTACACCGAAGACCGCTCTGCCTGGTATGAAGGCCAAGGCCTCTGGCAACACATTCCCGCAAACGATTGGAACGACTGGATCTGGCAGCTCAAAAACCGGATTACTAGCGTCGCCCAACTCGAGGAGCACATGACGCTCACCGCCGACGAGAAAGCGGGCTGTCTCTTTGCCAGCCAGAAGCTCGCGCTCGCGATCACGCCGTATTTTTTCAACCTGATTGACCGCAACGACCCGAATTGCCCGATCCGCAAGCAGGTCATTCCGCGTGGCGGCGAGGCGGTCATGAGCGAAGAGGAAATGCTCGATTCATTGGGCGAGGATGCGCATTCGCCCGTGCCCGGTCTCGTGCATCGCTATCCGGATCGCGTGTTGTTTCTTGTGACGGATCGGTGCGCGGCGTATTGCCGCTATTGCACGCGGAGCCGACTCGTTTCCAACGCGCAGGACTACAATTTTCACCCGGAACACGAGCAGGGCCTGAAATACATCGAGGAGCATCCGGAGATTCGCGATGTGCTGCTTTCGGGCGGCGATCCACTGCTACTCTCCGATAAAAAACTCGATTATCTCCTCGGTCGACTGCGCGCGATCAAGCACGTGGAGTTTATCCGGCTCGGCTCGCGCATTCCGGTTTTCCTGCCTCAGCGTATCACGCCGGAGCTGTGCGAGATCTTTAAAAAACACGGCCCGATCTGGCTGAGCATCCACACGAATCACCCAAAGGAAGCCACCGCCGAACTGCGCGCGGCGTGCGAGCGGCTTTCGTTTGCCGGTGTGCCGCTGGGCAACCAGAGCGTGCTGCTCAAGGGCATCAACGACGACGCCGATGTGATGAAGGCGCTCGTGCACCGGCTGCTGCGGATGCGCGTGCGGCCGTATTATATTTATCAGATGGATCTGATCACGGGCGGCGCGCACTTCAAAGTCGATGTGCGCAAGGGCATCGAGATCATCCGCGCGCTCCGCGGCCACACGACCGGTTACGCGGTCCCGCAATACGTGATCGATGCGCCCGGCGGCGGCGGCAAGGTGCCGATCAATCCCGATTACGTGGAAAAAATCACCGACACCGAAGTGGTCTTCCGCAACTACGAGGGCCAGCAGTTCCGCTACCCGCTCACGAATACGCCGATTCCGGCGCCAGCCGAAGGCGAGTTAGTGGAAGCTTCCGGCCGAGAGGCGCCGCTGCTCGATTAAAGTCGGTCCGCGCTGAAACGTGCGCGGCCGGTGGCCTCATTTGAGTGAGAATGTCGCGCTCACGGTCGCCGTGATGGTTTTTTCGAGCGAGGTGTTGTCGTTGTTGCCCTCCCAGCTGGTGGCGGTGGAGTAGAGGGGATTGATTTGGATGATGCCCATGCGGGCGGAGCGGAGTTCCTTCACGCCGCGGTTTCCTTGCGTGGCGATCTGCTCGGCGCGGATGCGGGCGTCTTTCGTCGCCTCGGCCATCATCTCGACCTTGGCTTGGCCGGCCTTCGTATAGAGAAACTGGGTGCTCTCAGCGACGAGCGCGACATCCTCCTCCAGCAATTGTGCGGCCTCGCGGCTGAGGCGTGGCGTGGCTTCGACATCGGTGGAACGCACCTCGACGGCCTGCGTGAGTTGGTAGCCGATGCGGCGCGTCACGGTCTCCTCGTCGTCGTTTTTGGCGCGCGTGGTGATTTCGCGGATCTGCACAGGCAACAGCTCGAAGTTTTCCGCGCCCTTGGCGCGCAGGAAGCGTTCGACTTTGGCGAGATCGGCTTTGAGGCGGTCGTTGGCGGCGAGGAGGGTCTCCGCTTCGACGGCGAACCGCGCGCGCCAAATCACGAGATCGGAGCGCACATTTTTGCGCGCGGAACCGGTTACATCGATGAGTTGCGACTCATGTAGGTGGACCCACGTGCGGGCCATGATGAGCGAGGAAAAAGCGAAGCCGGCGGCGAGGAAAAGCCCGGCGAGCAGGCCGAAGAGATGCGGACGAGAAGAGGTGGTCATAAGATTAGAAAAGTGTGCGAGAAATCCCTCGGATTCTACGCGTGGCGAGTCCATCGGAAGTCATTCACATATTTCTAGTCATTGAATTGCAAAGATTTGAATCTGTTATGAGTTCACTTAAAAATACTCTCGGTTTTTTTGAGCGTTCTGTCGTTTCGCGCATCTATCTCCCCGTAGTCAGCACTGTGCTGGTAACACAGTGAGTGTTAGTCGTTCTTACGGTTTGTTTGGTGTTAGGTCACAGGGGCCGCCTCTTTTTGAGGCGGCCTTTGTGCTTTATGGGTTTCGCGAATTGCCGTTTCTCCGGCTTCCGAAACTTCGAAAAATATTTTGGATAATTTTGAGCGATCTGCGTTCCGGCGCATCTATACCCGCGTAGTCAGCACCGTCCTGGTAAGACGGTGAGTGTTAGTAGTTCTTACGGTTTGCTTGGTGTTAGGTTATATAAGCCGCCCCTTTATCGGGGCGGCTTCTGTTTTTTTGGGGTATGATGCGTCGCGCGAAAGAAAATCTTGCTTCGTCGCGGCGTGCGCGCTTTCTGCGGACTTGCCTGTAGGGGTGCCTTCCGCGGAAGGCTGAGATTGCGGCGCGATTCGGCCGCTCGACCCTTCGAACCTGAACGGCTCATGCCGAGGCAGGAAGCAGCAGGCGCGGATTGCGCCTTTTTTTGAGGGCGCGACTCGCGCCCCTTTTTTCGGGAGTCAGTTCAGGACGGGCCTCATCACACCATGAAGCATCCGATCCAAACCTTCCTCCTCACCGCCGCGACCATGGTCGCGCTCACCGCCGCTCGCGCGCAAACCGTGCCCGCCGTAGCTCCGACGGTCACGTTGGACGCCGTCCGCGTGACGGCCGATCTCTGGGAATCGCCGCTGGCGCGTCTCCCTGCGAGCGTCACCGTTTACGACGATACCGCCCTCCGCGCCGGCTCGGTTCATCACTTCGGTGATCTCGTGGACCAGATCCCGAATCTCACGTGGAGTGGCGGCACCTCCCGGCCGCGTTATCTCCAGATTCGCGGTGTCGGCGAAAACTCCCAATACGAAGGCGAGACGCCCGACTCCGCGGTGCGTTTTCTCGTGGACGATCTCGATTTTACCGGGCTCGGCACGCTCGGTGGCACGTTCGACATGAAACAAATCGAGGTGCTGCGCGGCCCGCAGGCCGGTGCGTTCGGCGCCAACGCGGCGGGCGGTGTCGTCCGCCTCGTGACCAACGCCCCCACGCCGTTTTGGACCGGCCGCGTTGAGACGAGCGTGGGCGAAGATGCGCTGCGCGAAGGCGGCTTTGCCATCGGCGGCCCGCTCATCGCAGCGAAGCCCGAGCAGTTCATGGCGCGGCTCGCGATCTATCAGCACAACAGCGATGGCTTCCGCCACAACGTCACCCTCAACCGCGATACCAACGCCCGCGACGAATTCACCGCGCGCCTGCGCCTCACCGCAAATTTTTCACCGCTGTGGCGCTGGGAGGGCACCGTGTTGTTCTCCGATCTCAACAACGGCTTCGACGAATACATGCTCGATAACAACGGCCGTCGCACCTTCAGCGACCAGCCCGGCCGCGACGAACAGCGCTCCACCGCCGGCAGCCTGCGCGGCACCTACACCGGGTTGACCGGTGCGCGTCTCACGACAGTCACGGGCGGCAGCCGCGTGAAATCCATCTACAGCTACGATGACGACTGGACCGCCGCCTCGTATCGGGGTTTCAGCGACCTCCGCCGCACCCGCACCGTTTTGAATCAGGAACTCCGTCTTGATTCCACGCTCACCCGCGCCGCGTTCGGCTGGATCGACCGCTGGACGCTCGGCGCCTATTTTTCCAAGACCGACGAGGACAGCGCCTACACCGACACCGATCCGGGCAACATTCGCGGCCTCACCACCACTTACGGCGCCGACAACCTCTCGCTCTATGGCCAGCTCGCACATGATTTCTCCGCACGCACGCGTCTCATCGTCGGCCTGCGCACTGAGCGCGTCGACGTCGACGGTCGTGGCACCAAGACCCGCTACCGCGCGAGCCGCGGCAACTACGATCCCGTCGTCACATTCGCGCCGTCCTTCGACGATACGCTTTTCGGCGGCAAACTCACGCTCGAGCATGACCTCACTGCCGATACCCTCGTCTTCGTCTCCGCGACGCGCGGCTACAAAGCCGGTGGCATCAATATCGACGCCCGCATCAGCCCGCCCGCCGACCCGCTCACCTACGACACCGAGACGCTCTGGAACTACGAAGTCGGTCTGCGGGGCAACTGGCTTGAGCACCGGCTCACGGGTGAAGTGACCGCGTTCTACCTCGACCGCGCCGACACGCAGGTGCGCGACTCCGCGGGCTTCGGTGGCAGCTACCGTTTCTTCACGGCCAACGGCCGCACGGCGCACATCACCGGCCTCGAGGCCTCGGCGGCCTACGCGGTCACGAAGGAGTGGTCTTTCCACGGCACGCTCGCGCACATGGAGTCGGCGCTCGATCCCTTCACGCTCACCAACGGCAGCACCGGCGGCGGGCGTCGCCTCGCGAATACCCCGCGCTACGGTTACACGCTCGGCACGGGTTACCGTCCGACGGCGAACGGCTTCTTTGCCAACGCCGAACTCGTCGGCCGCGCGATGCAGTTTGACTCCAACAACCAGAACGAGGCCCGCCGCGCCTTCCACATCTACAACGCCAGCCTGGGCTACGCGTGGCGCGAGTGGACGTTTACGCTCTGGGGCAAAAATCTCCTCAACGAGCGTTACGAAAAACGCGTGTTCTTCTTCGGCAACGAAGACCCGAACTACATCGAGACCCGCTACGAAGATCGCGCCGACCCACGCCAGCTCGGTGTGAGCGCCGCGTATCGGTTCTGAGCGGGTCCTGCCCGAGGCGGGCGGGGGGGCGGTTTAGTGATTGCGAGCTACGGCGCGCTCAGAACCCGATATTCCCCCGCCTTCAGCGCGGCCACTGCCTCACCGACGAGGACGAAATGCCTTTCCAACGTCGGCCGGTGATTCGTCCACAACTCCAAAATCGCGAGGCGTCGGTCGGCGAGGTTTTTGCTGATAGCGGAGGTTTTTGTCGCAGATAACAAAAACATCGAAGCCCGCCGCTTCGGCCGCGGCCAAAAGCGTGCCGTTCTCCAGATCACCCCAGCCCATTTTTTGGGCCGTCCACACCTCTTGCCCGGACGGCGCGAGCCGCACCTGCACCGGTGTGCAGACGTCGAGCAGGATCTTCATTGCCCCAATTCCGCCGCGATGCGCTCGCCGCCATGCCGTAGCACGGCCTGCGCGTCCGCGCGAGTGACGCCTTCAAACGTCTCCAGAAAATAGTCGAGGCTCAGGCCCTCGGCGAGGTAGTCGAACATCGTCTGCACCAGCAGACGTGAGCCGCGGAACACCGGCTTGCCGCCCAAAATCCCCGGGTTGGAAACCACGAGCCCGCCGGCCGCCGACTTGATTTCGACGGTTGTGCTCATGGCCAGACGCTAGTGCTCACCCGCTCCGCCTCAAGTGCGCATCTGTGATCCGCGCCGGCGCCGATCGCGCTGTCGGTGTGCGACGGGCGAACATTTAACGCTCAACGTTTGACGCTGAAGTGGACGGGCCGGCCGGAGCGGCCGTCGGAAATTTCAGGTGTTAAGCGTTCGGCGTTAAACGTTGAGCGTTGAACGTTCCGGCTCGGCCCGCCACGTTGGCCCACATGATCGGACTCCAAGAGGGCGCGGGTAAAGGCGCCAAAAAGAAAGCCCCGGAGCGGGTGTTCTCCCTGCACCTCACGGTGGTGGGCAGCGAGCCGCGCGTGTGGCGTCGGCTGCTCGTGCGCGAATCCATGTGGCTCTCGCGCCTGCACGATAGCATCCAGGTCGCCTTCGACTGGTTCGATTATCAGACGCATGCCTTCAATCTCGACGACCTCCGCTTCGGCAATCCGCTCAAGCGCGATGATCTGATCATCGAGGACGACCGCGATGTCTCGCTCGCCGACCTCGATCTCGAGCACCGCGCGCGTTTCACCTATGGGTATCATTTTTCCGAAGGTTGGCAGGTCGAGATCAAGGTGGAGAAATCCATCCCCGTCGAAAAAGGCCTGCGCTACCCGCATTGCGCCGCCGGTGAACGCGCCGGCCCGCCGGAGGATTGCGGCGGGCTGGAGGCGTTTCACGACATGCTGGCGTGCTTGAAGGAAACCGACACCGAACTTGGCCGGGAATGGCGCGAGTGGATCGGGCCCGACTACGATCCGGCGGCGTGCGATCTGTCTAAGATCAACCAGTCGCTTAAACGTTTGAACAAGTAAGCGGAACCCGGAGGCGGCTGCGGCCGAGGTGGGGCGGGTCCGGGGAGGACTGTGTGCGAGGTGGGCCGCGCGCTCCGCCGCGCGGCCTTACGAACTTCGCTCACACGGCGGCTCAAGTCGCAGATAGGTCTGGGCCGCGCGCGGAGCGCGCGGCCCACCTCGGAGGCAGAAAGCGGACTGTCCCGGGCCCCTCGGCACTCTGGACGGCGGTCCGATGTGGACCGCGCCCTTGACCGTCCCGGCTGCTGGCACACCATTTGCAGTGTAAGTCGCTATGTTCTTTGTGCGGTTTCGTGGTCAGGCGGGGGTCGTTGCGGCGCATGCCGTGAAGACTCCATCTGCCCATGAAACAAAAAACCAGATACGTCTATGTGCCGAGCGTCGTCTCGGGCGTCGCATTTGTCACCAGCTACGAGCTCGCCGAGTTCGGGTTGGGAGCCAATGCCGATTTGCCGGAGGCTCAACCGTTCGAAACCACACGAGAAGTGAACCGCAACTGGACCCAGTCGGCGGTGCGCCTCAGCGAGGCGTTTCGTCGTCTGGTCCGTCAGCCGCTGTGGCGCAAGGCCCTCAAGCCAAGTGTCGCGGCCTAAATGAAGTAAACCACGCCGGGGTGGAAAAGTAATTCTCCACCCCGGCTTTTTTGTGCGCGGATGCGGCCGTTGTCGGTTAGGGCAGGATATAGACTTCGATCAACGCCTGACCGCTTTCGCCCGGTTCAGGCGAGTTCACTTGAGCGATATAGGCGCCAGGCGGCAGCACGAGGATGGTTGCGGCATCCTTGGATGCGGTGGGCAGGGGGAACGCGCCGACGGCCGTGCTGGTGCGGCTGAGCGATTCAGCGTTTTCGGAAGACCAATCGTCGTTCGAGGTGATCACGGCGTTGGTGCTTGCGCGGAAAATAGTCAGGTTGGGATTGCGCAAAAAATCTGTGATCCCAAATGGCGCCATACCCGGGCCAACGGCGCGCACCAGCACCGTGCGATTCACTTCACCGGTGATGACGAATCCCGCAAAGGCGGGCGCAGTGGCGGACACGAAGGAACGGTTTGAGCAGTTTACCAGAGGTGACCGCGCTTCCGGGCGGGCGAGGCGGAAACTGACGCTGACACTCGCTGAGTAGCTCACCGTGCCCTCGGTGTCGGAGGTAAAATGTAGCATGCAGGGGCGGCGATTGCCTGATGAGTTGTTTAGAATGAGCTCTGCTTGGGTGTCGTTGATTTTCCGGTAGGTGAAGGTCCCGCTGCTGGGAGCGGAGAGGTGAAAGGGACTCCCGGCCGTAAGGCTGGTGGTTTTGTAATAGATCTCGGAGTAAGAACCGTCGGCTGAGTGGATCTGCGCAAAGCTATAGCTGGTGCGAGCGGCTGTGCCGCCGCTTTCGTAGTAAATAAATCCATCGATCTTATCGGGGGGGCGCTGAAACCAAACGAGGCGGCGGCAAGAAAAACGAAGATAAGAAATCGGGTGTTCATGGTAGCGGTGGGTTTCCTATGATGACACCCGGCACGCCATCACCCGCTATCCCGCCGCTTTATTTTTTCGGCGGCACGATGCCCGTCACAATCGAGATTTCGACTTCGGTAGCGGTGGAGAAGTAATCCTCCATCCCGGCTTTTTATGCGCGGGGCCGAGGGGTAAACGGGGATCGAGGTGGGCCGGGCGCTCCGCGCGCGGCGGCTTGGGGATATGGCGGAGGAATGTTTAACGATGAACGCTTGACCGGGAAGCGGACAGAGCTGCGGCCGGATGCCGCAGTCACTTTCGGAGTGGTCGGGGCGGCCACGGACCCGAAAGACTGACCGGCCGCGCGACGGAGCGCACGGCCCACCTCGGGCCGGCAGCACCGCCTTTCAGGGCGCGGGGGGCGGCGCGGGGGTTTCGGCCGCACGGTATTCCGGTTTGAGCTCAAGATAGAGCGCGGGGTGAACGCAGGAAGCGCAAGGCGGCGGCGGGGTGGGAGGCGTAGTGCTGGGTGCGGGCGGAGAGGTTGAGGGAGCCGTCGCGCAGGAGCGCGCCGAGCAGGG
>JANXLP010000252.1 GCA_025355125.1 Opitutaceae bacterium
CAAGGTGTTGGGGGTGCCGCTGATCGTGGGGTTGAATGAGCGTGCACTTCGATCCGTGGCGGCCATCGCGGACGTCGCCCGGAGCGGAGCGATCTTCACGGTCTATGCGAGCGCGCACCTGACGGGTTCACGCGAGGCCTACCGCCAGCATGTTGAAAAAATCATTCGGGCCGCCCGTGCGGAGAATCCGCAGATCAAGGTCGAGCTGGCGATCGCCGCCACCGAGAGCCCCGCCGCACGGCAGCATGTGCTGGCGCTGATTTCGGCCAACATCGATCTCGCCGATCGGGTGGCGATCTACTGCGGTGACGGCGAGGAATCGGTCGAAAGTTTGAAGGCCCTTTTCGGAATGTTGCGGCCTGCGGTCGGGCAACTGACATCGCGGTAAGGCGGCCGCCTCGGGGGTCGGTAGATGCAGGCCGCGCGGCCGGGAGTTACAGGCGGGCGGACCGCCCGCGCTCCCGGGTGTGATTAAATCGGTGCGAGTTCGCTGATGCGTCCGGGTTGGTAGTCCCGCCTTCAGGCGGAATCCGGAAAAACCTTCCGCCTGAAGGCGGGACCACGAACTCGGAAGACCGTCTCCGCCATCGTTTCTGCACACTTTTAATCACACCCAGATGGACCGTCCAACCGGCGTTTGGATTGCTTGGAGCTGGCGATGGCCAGAAACTCAGGTCGCATGATGACGCGAATTTTTTCCGGCGGCGGTCTGGCTTTGATTTTGGCGATGTCCGCATGGGCCGCGCCCACGCTGCACCTCATCGGTGACTCGACCATGGCGGACAAAGCCAAAGAGCCGGCGAATCCGGAGACGGGGTGGGGGCAGGCGTTGCCGGCGTTGTTGAAGCCCGACGAGTTGCGGGTCGTGAACTACGCGATGAATGGGCGGAGCACGAAGAGCTTCATCGACGAAGGGCGTTGGGCGAAGGTCGTCGCGGCGCTGCACGCCGGGGATTTTGTGATCATCCAATTCGGGCACAACGATGAGAAGGCGGACAAGCCGGCGGTCTATGCGGCACCGCGTGGAGCATATCAGGAGAATTTACGGCGCTTCGTGCGCGAGGCGCGCGAGCATGGGGCGGCGCCGATTCTGGCCACGCCGGTGGCGAGGAGGAAGTGGAGTGAAGCGGGCGAACTGGTCGATACTCACGGGGATTATCCGGCGGCGTTGCGGGCGGTGGCGGTGGAGGAAAAGGTGCCGCTGCTGGAGTTAAACGTCCTCACGACGGAGCTGGAGCGCGGGCACGGCGTTGAGGGTTCGAAGCGGCTGCACCTCTACTATGCGGGCGGCGTCTATGAGCGCTGGAAAGAGCCGGTGAAGGACGACACGCACTATTCTGAATACGGAGCGGCGCGCGTGGCGGCGCTGGCGGTGCAGGAGTGGCTGCGGCTGGGGCTGCCGCTGTCGGATTGGGTGAAATAGGCCGAACGCGCCGCAGGTGGGTGCGCGCGCGTCGCGACGGGAGAAAACCGGCGGGCTCGGAGGTCCCGCTGCTACCTTATTTTTTTGCGGTCGCCACCGACGTCGCGGCGAGCGTCGGGCCGTCCACCCAGTGGCCGGGGATCATCGTGGTGGAGGCGGGGTCGGGGATGCCGCGTTCGTTGCGCTGGAGTTGCGCGATGAGGAGTTCGACGCCGCGCGCGCCGAGGGTGAGCGGGTGCAGGTCGAGGCCGGCGCAGGGGCGGTCCTGTTGCGTGACGTTGAGGCAGAAGAAGCCGTGGGTCTTCGGGACCTTGGCGCCGGCCGCAGTCATCCAGTCCATGAGCTCGACCGAGTGGCCGAGGACGACGTCGGGTTTGTAGCGGGTGAACCAGCGGTTGAAGGCGGGGGCGGTGATCTCGGCGAGGATCAGCGGGGGCACGTTGGCGTCGTCGCCGTGGTTGCGTTGATAGGAGGTGAAGGCGCCGGCCCAGCGGTGTTGGAGGCGTTCGTCCTGGTGCTGGTTGAGCACGATGCCGGGGCGTTTGTAGCCCATTCCGCGGAGGCGCTCGAGGGCGCTCATGAGCGAGCGGTGGTGGTCGGAGCAGACGGAGTGGAGCGCGGGGCGCTCGATGGAGTAGTCGCTGTAGATGCCGGCGTAGCGCGACCAATCGAGTTTGGTGAAGTCGGGGGTTTCCCACGCGGGCAGGAGGAACACGCCCTGGATGCCGCGCGATTGCAGGATGGTGTCGAGGCGCGCGACGGTGACGCCGTGTTGGCCGACGAGAAACGTCTGGAGCTTAAAACCAAGTTCACCGGCGCGGGCGCGCGCGCCCTCGGTGAGGGCGGTGTGGAAACGGCCGGCGGAGGGCGGGCGCGCGGATTCGTCGAGATCAACGGCGGCGATGACGCCGCGAAACATCTGGTTCCGTGAGCGGCGGACCTCGGACATGACGGCGCCGACGAGCGGGTTGGGCCGGTAGCCGGCGGCGTCAGCGGCGGCGCGCACGCGGGCGGCGGTCTCGGGGCGCACACAGGCGGAGCCGCGCAGGGCTTCGGATACCGTGGTGCGCGAGAGACCGAGGCTGGCGGCGAGGGTGCGGACGGTGGCGGAGGAAGGCATGGGGGCGACGAAGGACGGCGGACGAGGGGAGGGGAGTGGCGCGGGAGGAATCTGCTACGCGGTCGCCAAATTTGAAACGAAACAATTCTGGACCGCGCGATGCGGGAGGAAACGCGGGGGCGGGCGGATCAGTCGGGGCCGGTCATGGCGCTGACGGAAGTGGTGCGCCAGTTGAGCGTGATCGAGAGCGCGCGGAAGATGAAGGTGAGGCCGATGGCGCCGACGGCGGCGTGCGTGGGCGTGAGGCCGAGCTCGGTGACGAAGAACACGAAGAGCACGGAGCCCGCGAGGGCGGTGAGCACGTAGAACTGGCCGGGCTTGAAGACGAGCGGCTCTTCGCGGGTGATGATGTCGCGGAGCAAGCCGCCGCCGGCGGCGTTGATGACGCCGACGAGCACGGCGGCGGGCACGGAGAGGCCGGCGTGGAGGGCTTTTTGGGTGCCGAAGGCGGCGTAGGCGCCGAGGCCGAGTGCGTCGATGATGGCGATGACGCGGTGGAAATGTTTCACACGGTTGCCGAACAGAGCGCAGACGATGGTGGCGGCGACGATGACCTCGATGTAGCGGGCATCGGTGAGCAGGGGCGTGGGGGAGGTGGCGGGGATGAACACGCCGTCGCGGATGAGGCCGCCGCCGATGCTGGAGACGAGCGCGAGGAAGAAGACGCCGACGATGTCGTAGCCGCGTTTCACGCCGGCGAGCGCGCCGGTGAGGGCAAAGGCGAAGGTGGCGCCGAGGTCGAAGAGCGCGGGAAGTTGGAAGGTGGCGGCGGGCAAGTGGCCCGACTATGCGAGGGAGGCTGCTACGGGCAAGGCGGGCCTTGGCGTAAGACGCATCAGCGCGAAGAGAGCCAAACTCGCCCCGCTGTTGCCAGCACGCGTGGAGCGACTCCAACAGGGCGAGTCCCTGATCGAGTTGTTTTGACGGAAGCCCGCGGGGGCGAAGCGACCTAAAATTTCAACACCCCTGCGGCGGTAGATCGCCAAGGACATCGGCCTGACCGTGGAGGAGTTCCTCGGGCGGCGGTGAGGTCGGGCCGAGTCAAAGCGTGGTTGTCAGAATGCGCGGCGAGGAGGCGTGATTCGGCGCAGAGAGCACGAGCGAGCGGCGGAGGGAAAACGAGGGGCGCGTGCGTCGCTTCACCCCAAACCACAAAGCCAGATGCCGTTTGGCTGAACCCGTTTTACGGTAAATATTAAATATTAAAACCTGACTTTTTTGCCCTGTCTTTCTTTTTTGCCCTCTCCGAACGGCGAATTGGAACTCCGCACCTCCCGTCGGGCTAGGCTCGCCCGGACTCGTCCGAGTATCGTCTTGCCCACGTGGCAGACGCGTCATACGCTGGCTGAGTTATGGAAACACTCTCGGTGAAACTCCCCGAATCGCTGGCCAAGTGGCTGATCGATGAAGCCAACAGCACGCGGCGCTCCCGCTCGGACCTCGTGCGCGAGGCTTTGGAGCTGCGGCGCCAAGGAAACGGGCGAACGCCGAAAAAGCGTATCACGATGGCAGAGGCGATGGCTGATTTGCGCGGCACGGTCTCAGGCCCAACTGACCTTTCGACCAATCCAAAACACTTCGCTGACTTCGGCAAATGAGAGAGGTCGTCCTCCTCGATACGGGGCCGCTGGTCGCCTGGCTGTGTGACACCGATCAATGGCATGAATGGTCGGCGGACCAGTTTGGGCAGCTGGAGCCAGCGTTCATTACGTGTGAGGCGGTGCTCACGGAAGCGTGTTTCCTCTATGCGCGAGCGGGCGGCGATCCGGCGAAAATTATCGGTAAAGTGCGTCAAGGCTTGCTGGACGCGACGTTCACGCTCGCTTCCGAAGCCGCCGCCATCGAGCTGCTCATGCAGCGCTACGCCGACACGCCCATGTCGCTCGCCGGTGCCTGTCTGGTGCGGCTCTCCGAAGTGCACAAGGACTGCCGGGTGCTCACGCTGGACAAACACTTCAAGCACTACCGGCGCTACGGCCGGTCCGTGATCCCGCTCATCAGTCCGTGGTGATGGGGCGGTCGTCGTTCCGATCATTTCAGTGAGTGTTCCGGTGCTTGCTGCTCGCCTCGGAGCGATTCTCTGGTGATCGCGGTGCCGGGGCGATCCGCCGCTTCCAAACTTCGCTGGGGAAGGTCGGCTGGATTACTGGGCCTGGCCATTTGCCGAGGCGGGTGACGACGAGGTCAAGGCTGGGCACGCCGTAGAGGTTCTTCGCCGGCGCACGATTCGCGACGACAAGGTCGGCGGTGAAAACCTTCGGCCAGAACGAGCCTTTTTTCGGCCGCGAGTAGAGGCGCTTGGCAAGGACGCCACGCGACGGTGGCCGCTTCGCGCAGTGTGTGACCGCGGGTGGGCCTCGATCGCGGTGACCTGTGAAGAGTCACGTCCTGACCCCCTGTTCGGCCCCAGACAGCACGAGCGAGCGGCGGAGGGAAAACGAGGGGCGCGTGCGTCGCTTCACCCCAAACCACAAAGCCAGATGCCGTTTGGCTGAACCCGTTTTACGGTAAATATTAAGGTTCCTCGCTGTTTTCAGTGGGTGGGCGGCGCGGAGGTTGTTTTACCGCGACCATTTTTCGGCCATCCGATTGGCCTGAAAGAGTCGGAAGATGTCAGGAAAATGGGGGCAGAAAAATTGCTGAAAAAAGACCGGGAAG
>JANXLP010000315.1 GCA_025355125.1 Opitutaceae bacterium
GGCAGGGATTGAGGTCATGGTAGGGTGGTGGTTTGCGGACAGAAAAATTTCAGGGAGAAGGCGGCGTGAAGCGTGGGCGCGAGCTGTGGGGGTAGGGGTTACGTGGCGAGAAACGCTCACGCAAATCGGAGAGAAAGGCGCTCGCTCGCTGGGGGTAAAGGCACGGGGGCGCTCAAAAACTGGCACAAAACGCTCATCCCAAGATTGCGCTGCACGATGGAGGCTCGCGCGGACGGGTGCGGCGCCGAGCGGGCACAAAAAAGCGCCGGCATGAGGCCGGCGCTTTTGACGGTGAAGCGTGGGGTCTGAGTGGGTGGGCGGCGGCGCGCGATCAGTAGCCCACGGATTTGGCGTCGGGCTTGCGGAGATCGGAGGCGCCGTGGCGGAGCTTGGTCTTCGGGTCGATGAGGATGGTCTCGCCGTCGCCCGCGATGAGGTTTTCGCCTTCCTTCAGGTTGTGACCCATCGATGTGAGGATCGCGGCGGTGTCGGGGCTCATGCTGAAGCGATTGTGCACAAGCGCGTCGGGCTGCCACTGGTGGTGGTAGCGCGGGGCATCGACGGCCTGCACGGCGGTCATGCCGTGGTCGATGACGTTGCTGATGATCTCCATCACGGTGCTGATAATCGTGGGGCCGCCCGGGCTGCCCGTGGCGAGGAAGAGTGCGCCGTCTTTCAGGACGAAGGTGGGGGTCATCGACGAGAGCGGACGTTTGCCGGGGGCGATGGCGTTGGCCGGGCCTTGAAGGAGGCCAAACATGTTTTTCACGCCGACCTTCGAGGTGAAGTCGTCCATTTCGTTGTTCATGAGGATGCCGGTGCCGGGGATGGTGACGCCGGAGCCGTAGGCGCCGTTGAGGGTGTAGGTGTTGCTGACGGCGTTGCCGGCGGCGTCCACGATGGAGTAGTGCGTGGTCTCGGTGGATTCGGCGACGTTGCCGCGGGCGAGGGGCGAGAGGTTTTGGGTGATGGGTTTCCAGCCGGCGGGATTTCCGGGCGCGAGACGGTCGCTCGGCGTGGCTTTCTTCGGGTCAAAGTTTTTCATGAGGCCGGTGATGTAGGCGGGATCGAGGAGGCCGGCGGTGGGGACGTTGACGAAGTCGGGATCGCCCAGGAACTCGGCGCGGTCGCGGAAGGCGCGACGCATGACCTCGGTGAAGAGATGATATTTCGCGGCCGAGCCGTAGCCGAGTTTCGCGACGTCGTAGGGCGAAAGCATGCCGAACATCTGGAGTAGTGCGATGCCGCCCGAGCTGGGTGGCGGCATGGTCACGATTTCGTAGCCGCGGTAGCTGCCGCGCAGGGGCGTGCGCTCGACGGCCTGGTAGCCTTTGAGGTCGGCGAGAGTGATGTTGCCGCCGTTTTTTGCCATCGCGTCGGCGATGAGACGGGCGGTTTCGCCCTCGTAGAATTCACGCGGACCGCTTTTCTGGATACGCGTCAAGGTGGCGGCAAGGTCGGGCTGGCGCCAAAGTTCGCCGGGGCTGAGGAACGTGCCGCCGGCGTGAAAGATCCGCTTCGACTCAGGGAATTGACTGAATTTTTTGGTTTCGCGCAGACTCTTAGCCGTGCCGGGAGTGACGATGTGGCCCTCCGCGGCGAGGCGGCGGGCGGGTTCGCAGACATCGGCCCAGGTGACTTTGCCGGAGCCATATTTCTGTTGGGCGAGCGCGAAGCCGGCGACAGAGCCGGGGATCCCGCTGGCGCTCCAGCCGAGCGTGGAGGAGCCGGGGCCGGGTTTGATGACGTTACCATCGGGGCCGACATACATGTCGCGGCTCGCGGTGGCGGGGGCGGTCTCGCGGTAGTCGATGGCGACGTTGCGGCCGTCGGCGAGGTGGATCATCATGAATCCGCCGCCGCCGAGGTTTCCCGCGTAGGGAAACACGACCGCGAGCGCGAGGCCGGTGGCGACGCCGGCGTCCACGGCGTTGCCGCCTTTTTTGAGAATTTCCACGCCGGCTTCGGAGGCGAGGGCGTGGACAGAGGAGACCATGCCGTGTTCGGCTTCGACGGGGGCGCGTTGGGCAAAGGCGGTCATGGGGGCGAGGACGAGCGCGAGCGACGCGGCGCCGGCGAGAGCGGAACTGATGCGGCGTGAAATCATGATGGGTTCAAAGCCTCGGCGCATCGGAAGACGGGGCAAGCACGTTTGCCTTGCGTGAGTCGGGCGAATAAGTCGGGCGACTGACGAGAGCCGTTAGCTAAGGTGGGCGCTTGTTTTGTAACACAATCGTCGCTACTTCTCCGGCGTATGAACCTAAACTCAAATCCTGCTACCGCGCGGCTGACCTCGCGCGTTTCGTGGCGATCGATGGCTGGCCTCCCAGTCGCGGTCGCTTTTTTTGCGGCTGCTTCCTCCGGGCTGCTCGCGCAGCCCGCTCCAGCCGCCGCGTCGGATGAAGTCGTCAAGCTCGAGGCCTTCGTCTCGACCGGCACGCGCTTCAGCAATCGCACCGTGACCGAGTCGCCCGTGCCGATCGACGTGATTACCAATAACGACATCAACCAGGGCGGTTACACCGAGACGTCGCAGGCCATTCAGGCGCTCGTGCCGTCGTTTAATTTTCCCCGTCCGTCGCTCACCGATGGCACGGACCACATCCGGCCCGCCACGCTCCGCGGCCTCGCGCCCGACCAGACGCTCGTGCTGATCAACGGCAAACGCCGCCACACCAGCTCGCTCGTCAACCTCAACGGCTCCATCGGCCGCGGTTCGGTCTCGACCGATTTCAACGCCATCCCGACCTCAGCCATCGGCAGCATCGAGGTGCTGCGCGACGGCGCCTCGGCGCAATACGGCTCCGACGCCATCGCGGGCGTCATCAACGTCATTCTCCGCAAGGATATTGGCTGGGGCTCGACCATTTCTTACGGCGCCACTCAGCGCGGCGATGGTCGCGATCTGAAGGTGGACGCGTTTGCCGGCTCCAAGCTCGGCGAGAAGGGCTCCCTCTTCCTCACGGCTTACCTCCGCAATCACAGCCCGACCAACCGCATCCAGCCCGACACGCGCCAGCAATACTTCGGCACCAATCCGACGACCGGCGCGGCGACGACGATTTCCGGCAACTACGGTTCCGGCACCGGTCTCAGCCCTTCCAACGGCACGCTCAGCGCCAAAGAAGCCACGGTGAACCGCCTCAACCACCGCTTCGGTGATCCGCGCTCCAAGGAGCAGGGCGCTTGGTTCAACGGCGAACTCCCACTCGCGAACGGCATGGGGTTTTACTTCTTCGGCGGCGCGAGCCTCAAGCACTCCGAGGGCGCGGGTTTCTTCCGCCGCTCCGGCGACGACCGCACCGTGCGCGCGATCTGGCCCAACGGATTTCTCCCGGTCATCCAGGCGAAGGTCGTGGACTACTCCTTCGGCAGTGGACTCAAGGGTCGTGCGGGCGACTGGAACTGGGATCTGAGCACAGTCTATGGCAGCAACACGCTCAATTACGTCACCGCCCAGTCTGAAAACGCCACCCTCGGCACGTTGAACAAGACGAGCTTCAACGACGGTAAACTCACCTTCAACCAGTGGACGTCGAATCTTGAACTCACGAACGAGTTCAACACCGCCCTTAAATCCCCGCTCAAGGTTGCCCTCGGCACCGAGCTGCGCTGGGAGCAATACGAGGTCGCCGCCGGCGAGCCCGACTCCTACCGCGACGGCGGCATTCGCGTCCTTGACGGTCCCAATGCCGGCATCCTCGCCGCCGTGGGCGCGCAGGTCTTCGGCGGCTTCAAGCCCGCCGACGCCGGTTCGCACGCGCGCGACGCCAAATCGGTCTATGTCGATTTCGAGCAGAACCTCACCGAGCAATGGCTGGTTTCGGCCGCGGGTCGTTTCGAATCCTACAGCAATTTCGGCACGAATAGCACGGGCAAGGTCGCCTCGCGCTTTGAATTCACCAAGATGTTCGCCGTGCGCGGCTCGCTCAGCACCGGCTTCCGCGCCCCGCATCTCGCGCAACAGTGGTTCAGCTCCACCGCGACGAACAACATCGGCGGCGTGCTTCTCGAAGTCTCGACGTTCCCTGTTTCTCTCCCCATCGCGAAGGCCCTTGGCGCCTCCGATCTGAAGCCGGAAAAATCCACCAATGAGAGTATCGGTTTCACGGTTGATCCGCTGCCTAATTTTTCGGCCACGGTCGATTTCTACCGCGTGAACATCAAGAATCGCATCGTCCTCTCGAGCAATTACACGGGCGCTGCCGTGACGAACTTCCTCACCTCGCAGGGCCTGCCCGCCGTCGGCGGCGGTCGCTACTTCACGAACGCCGTCGATACGAAGACCGAGGGCGTGGACATCACCCTGCGCTACAAGCTCAACCTGAAGGAAGCCGGCAAGCTCACCCTCACCAGCAGCGCGAACTTCGGCAGCACGAAGGTCACGAAGTTCAAGCCCACCCCGCCGCAGCTCGCGGCGCTCGGCATCACCACGCCGCTCTTCGACCTCACGGAAAAAGTGCGCATGGAAAAGGGCCAGCCCAAGAACGTCCTGAACTTCATCGCGAACTATGAGATCAAAAAACTCTCGTTCCAGCTGCGCGAAGTCCGCTACGGCGAAGTCTCCGCCGTCGCGCTCGGCAACAACGGCGGCATCAACCAAGCCAACCAGGACGCTCTCCTCGGTGGCTACAAAGTGCAGCTCGTCGATCCCGTCGTGGGCAGCGCCGCCGGCAACAAGCAGGTCATCCAGACGTGGGCCGCGAAGTGGATCACCGACCTCGATGTGACCTATCATTACGCGAAGGGCATCACGTTCTCGCTCGGCGCGAACAACCTCTTCAACATCTACCCGACCGAGAACATCCGCTCGAAGGTCGTCGGCGGCACCGCCTTCAGCGGCAGCGACAACGTCGGCA
>JANXLP010000343.1 GCA_025355125.1 Opitutaceae bacterium
CCCTGGATGCCGCGAGCGACGAGACCGGCCTGCGCTTTTTCCGCCGAAGTTGCGACGAAGCCACTCAGCTGCACGATACCCTTGAACGTTTCCACGTTCACTTCGCGCGCCTTCACGGTGTCGTCCTTCACCAGGGCAGCCTTCACTTTTACGGTGATGGTCGCGTCATCGACGTATTCGCCCGTGCTTTCTTTCGTGGCGGTCGAGGCGCAGCCGCTGCCGATGGCGGTGAAGCCGAGCCCCGTGGCCAACAGCGCTGCGAGACTAAGAGTTTTGAATGAGTTTTTCATAGGAAGTGCGCCCATAGTATCCTCAAACCCCTCGTGGTTGCCTCGCGGAACGCGTTTTATTGCCCTGCTGACTTCCGCGCAGTTTTAACCCCGCGCCCACCCTGCCCTATCAAGCCCGTGGATGCGCCTTCGCGTAAATCTCCCGCAGCCGCGCCACACTCACATGTGTGTAAACCTGCGTCGTCGTCAGCAGCGCATGGCCCAGCAGTTCCTGCACGAGCCGCAGGTCGGCGCCGGCGTTGAGCAGATGCGTCGCGTAAGAGTGCCGCAGCTTGTGCGGCGTCAGCTCCAGTGGCAGCTCGGCCAGCGCCAGGTAGCGTTTCAACATCAGTTGCACCGCCCGCACCGTCATCCGCGTGCCGTTGGGATTTGTAAGCACGGGATCATCCGGGCCCACTCGCTGCGAAAACTCATTTCGCACCTTCGTCAGCACTGCGAGGGCCACTTTCCCCAGCGGACACAGCCGCTCCTTCCGACCCTTGCCCACGACGCGCGCCACGCCGCTCGCCATATCGACTGCGCCATAGTTCAGCCCCACAACCTCGCTCACGCGCAGCCCGCCGCCGTAGAGCAACTCCGTCGCCAGCCGGTCCCGCCACGCGATCTCAGGCCGCTCGCTCCCGTTTTCAATCAACCGCTGCGGCCCCAGCAACAGCCGCTTCATCTGCTCCTCCGTCAAAAACTGCGGCAGCCGTTTCTCCAGCTTCGGCAGCGGCACGCCGGCAAACGGATTCCGCTGCAACTGCCCGCGACGTTGCCAAAACTTCGCCCACGTCCGCAGCCCCGACACATGGTTGTGCAGCGTCCGCCGATCAAACCGCCCTCGCGCCTCGATCACAAAATCCCGCACCTCGCGTGACTCCAGCGCATCGACACCGCGCGCCCACACGCCCGCCGGCTGCGCCCAACGCCAAAAATCCTCAAATGCCTGCCGGTAATTCCGCACCGTGTAAGCCGAGCACCGCCGCTCCAGCGCGAGATGCTCCGCAAACGGCGTCCACCACTCCGCCACAATTTCCGGCGGCACCTCAATCATACGCTCTGCGCCTCGCCTACTTTCCCCTCCACCGCGCGCATCACCTGCGTCGCGTGCAACCGCAGCGCACCCTCGGGATCGAGCCCGTTCACGCGGGCTGCCGCCGTCAGCTCAAACAACATCTTCCCCAGCCCCGCCTCCGTCAGCCGCGCGCCCAACGCCCGCACCTGCGCACTATCAACGACGCTCTCCGCCGGCACCGGCAGCTGCTTCTTCACGATCTGTTTCCACACCGCCTCCGCAAACATCAGCGCCGGCAGCCGCGGCGGCAGTTCTTTGAAAATTCCGCTCACCACCGGCCCGTTTTTCTTCTCCAGCGCTTTGATTTGCTCCCACTGCACGAGCACTTCGTCAGAAGTCCCGAGCTTCCCCGTGCCGAACACATGCGGATGCCGCCGCACGAGCTTCTCGTTCACCTCGCGCGCTACATCCTCGAGCGTAAACGCCCCCGCCTCCGCCGCCAGTTGCGCGTGAAACACCACCTGGATGAGCACATCGCCCAACTCCTCGCGCATGTGCGGCAGGTCGCCCCGATCAATGGTGTCGACCAGCTCGCTCACCTCATCGATGAGGCAACGCACCAGCGAAGCATGGGTCTGTTCCTGATCCCAAGGACAGCCATCCGGCGCCCGCAGTCGCGCAATCGTCGTCTTCAAATCATCCATCGCGTTCATATGATTCGCAGTTAGCCCGCAGCCCCCGCCGAATACACGGAAAATTTTTCCGCTTTGTCTTCCGTCACTACCGCGTGTTTCTTCGTCCCTTCATGTCTGACAAGCTCACCGAAATCATGGCCTGGAAGCGCCAGGAGATCGCCCACCTCCTCCGCCCTGTCTCGCTCGCCGAACTCGCCACGCTGCATGCCTCCCTGCCGCCGCCGCCCTCCTTCGCCGCCGCCCTGCGCCGCACCGACGGCCAGCTCGCCGTGATCGCGGAAATCAAGCGCCGCTCCCCCTCCGCCGGCGCCATCGCCACCGGCATCGCCGCGCCCGCCCAAGCGGAAAAATACCGCACCGCCGCCGCCAGCGCCCTCTCCGTCCTCACCGACGAAAAATACTTCGGCGGCACCCTCGACGATCTCGTCGCCGTCACCACCCACTTCCACCAATCGCCGCCCGCGCTGCCCTGCATTCGCAAAGATTTCTTTGTTCACCCGATTCAGGTTCTCCAAGCCCGCCAAGCCGGTGCCAGTGCCATCCTCATCATCGTCCGTGCCCTCACCGACGAAGAAATCACCGCCCTCCACTCCGCCGCCCAAGCCGCCGGCCTCGACGCCCTCTTCGAAATTCACAACCCCTCCGAACTCACCCGCGCCCTCGCCCACGGCGCCACGATCATCGGCGTCAACAACCGCGACCTCGCCATCTTCAAGACCGACCTCGGTCTCAGCGAACGCCTCATTCCGCAATTCCCGAAAAACGTCATCGCCGTCAGCGAGAGCGGTATTCACTCCGCCGCCGATGCCGCCCGCGTTCACGCCGCCGGTGCCCACGCCGTCCTCGTCGGCGAGGCCCTCATGAAGGCACCCGACCCCGCCGCACTCATCGCCTCCTTCCGCCCCGTCCTCACCCCGCCCCAACCATGAGCACGTCCTCCTTCTCCCCGGTCTCGCCCTTCATCAAGGTCGGCGGCCTCGTTTATTTCGCCCGCATGTTGGACAAAATTCGCCGCCACGCCCGCGGCGAACTCCACCCCGACTACCACGCCAACCTCGGTCTCGCCCTCGACGCCCGCTGCTGCTCCCACCTTCACGTCGCCTACGAAACCCTCCGCGACCGCGTCCTCGCCGGCGGCGCCGACGAAGAACTTTTCGCCTGGTGCCAGAGCGACGGCCGCCGCCTCACCGCCCACGATTTCCTCATCTGGAACGGCTTCGCCCCCAAGCGCGGCTGGCGCGACGACGCCACCGAGGGACTCGAGCGTGCCAAGGCCGCCGCCGGCCTCGCGCATCGCACCGACCTCACCACGTTTTTCGATTTCTTCGAAGTCGATGAAGGCCGCGCCCCGCGCTGATCCCTCCGCCGCGCGCTCCGTTGCTTCACTCACTCGCAGTGCTCCCGACCTCCTTCCGCCCTCATGGCTAAAATGGCCCGACTCACCGCCGATGGGCTGCTTCCCCGCCGCGAATTCATCCGCCGCCTCTCGCGCAGTCTCGCCGTCGGCGCCACGCTCATCGTCCTCTCACTCAGCATTGGCATGGCCGGCTACCACTGGCTCGGCGGCCTCCCGTGGATCGACGCCTTCCTCGACGCCGCGATGATTCTCTCCGGCATGGGGCCGCTTTCCCAGTTACACAGCAACGCCGCCAAACTCTTCGCCGGTTGCTATGCCATCTACTGCGGCATCGCGCTCATCAGCACCGCCGGCATCATGCTCGCACCCGTGATTCACCGCTACCTCCACAAATTCCATCTCGAGGACGATTCCAACGACTAGCTCATGCCCCTTTCTCCCACCGCCACCCGCGACCTGCTCCTTGCCCTCGGCCACCATCCGAAACGCGCCCTCGGCCAAAACTTCCTCGTGGATGGCAACATCGTCCACAAGTCCCTCGCCCTCGCCGGCGTCGCGCCCGGCGACACCGTCATCGAGATCGGCCCCGGCCTCGGCACGCTCACCGAAGCCCTTCTCACCGCCGGCGCCACCGTTTACGCCGTCGAGCGCGACGAACGCCTCCTCGCCCACCTCACCGCCACGCTGCTCCCGCAGTTTCCCGACCACCTCCACCTGCTCTTCGGCGACGCCGTCGAATTCCCTCTCGCCGGTTTCGAACCATCCGAAGCCCCCGCTCTCACCACCACCCAAGCTCCCACCGACACGCCCGCCCCCGCCGGGGGCTTCAAGGTCGTCGCCAACCTCCCCTACGCCATCGCCACACCCTGGCTCGACGGCATCCTCACCGGTCCGCTCCCCGCCACACTCGTGCTCATGCTCCAGCAGGAAGCCGCCCAACGCTACGCCGCCAAGCCCGGCACCAAATCCTTCGGCGCCATCTCCATTTTCCTCCAGGCCGCCTACGCCATCGCCCCCGGCCACAAGGTTCCCGCCGCCTGCTTCCACCCGAGACCCGACGTGGAATCCTATCTCCTCCACCTCGTTCGCCAGCCCACTCCCTTCACCTTCGACCGCGCCACCAAATCCGTCATCCGCGGCTGCTTCCAGCAACGCCGAAAACAAATCGGTTCGCTCCTCCGCCACCTCGTTCCCGTGGAAACCGCCGCCATCTGGCTGGAACATCTCCGCTCCATCGGCCTCTCAGCCCTAAGCCGCCCGGAGGACATCCCGGTGTCCGCCTGGCGACACCTCGTAGTTCCACCTGTAACTGCGGCTTGAAAGCCCCTCCGCTCACGCTACTCATCTCCTTTCTCAAAAAATCCCCATGCGCCGTTTCCCCGCCACCTTCCTCCTCACCACGCTCGTCGCTTTCACCGCCGGCAGTCCGCTCTCGCTTCGCGCCCAAGCCGACCAAGAGCCCGCACCGTTGCTCGGCCGCGTCGACGGTCGCACCTACATTTCACCCACCGGTGCTTTCAAGGTTTCGATCCCCGTCCTCCCCGAACTCGGCGGCTCCATCACCGACACCGAAAACGTCGTTACCTTCCAAGACGATTTCAACATCCACATCAGCATCGCCGCCTTCCCGCAGGACGCCACCCAGCGCTGGGAAATGTCCACGCGCGGCCTCAAGGACTACCTCGTCTATTTCTTCAGCAACTACGTGCTCGGTGATTTTCGCCAGACCTTCCCCGAGACCTCCATCGAGAGCGCCAAATTCGTTCCCAGCGTGCTCGATGGCTCCCTCATCACCTACATCCTTCTGCCCGGCGGCTCCATGTTCATGGACAAAGTCCCCATGATCAGCGCCGGCCCCGCGCCCACCGCCAAACGCGGCAATCAGCTCTTCGTCAAAAATGGCCACATCTTCGTCATCAGCATCGAGCTCACCGAACGCGTGCTTGAGCGCACGACCTACAAAAAGACTACCGCCGAAGAAGACGAACTCCTCCGCCAGCGCCTCAACGAAGTGATCGTCCGCCTCCAGTTCCCCAAGGCCGCCGCGCCCGCGAAGTAATCTCCGGCTTTCGCCTCTCGTCCTTCGCCCGCTCAGGCCATGTCCCTCGTCGGCTTCATCTCCTTCCTCCTCATCGGCGCCCTCGCCGGCTGGCTCAGCGGCCTCATCGTAAAAGGCAGCGGCTTCGGCGCCCTCGGCAACATTCTCGTCGGCATCGTCGGCGCATTTCTCGGCGGTCTCGTCTTCGGCCTGCTGGGGATCTACGCCGGCGGTATTCTCGGCCGTCTTATTTTCGCCACGCTCGGCGCGCTCCTCTTCGTGTGGCTCCTTCGCTTCATTAAGAAGTGAATACCGGCCCGCGCCGCCGCTCTTCGTTTTCGCGCATCTTCGCCGGTAGTCTGCTCGCAACCTGTTGTCTGCTTCTGAGCAGCTGTGTTTACCTTCGCCTCCTGGAATTCAAGCAACAGCTCGGCGACTTCGACCGCTACTTCACCCTCAAAACCGAGGATGGCCTGCGACTCACCTGCCTCACGCCAGTCCTGCTCACCGAGGATTTTCGCTGGCTCGGCCTGACCCCCGAAACCGTCAAAACTCTCGGCCAGTCCGAGCGCTGGCGCATCCGCTGGGTCAAACAGCTCCGACCCCGCGCCAAAGAATCCGACGCGCACGACATTGAGCTCCAGCTGGTTTTCACCGACGGAAAATTCACGCACCTCTTCCTCCCCGAGCGCTACTTCGCTTTCGTCCCGAAACCCTTTTTCACCGGCCTCCTCCGCAGCCTCGGCAAAGCCGGCGTCGATAAAAGACGCCGCCTCGCCGAGATAAATTTCACCCCCGAGGAACGCGCCCTCCTCACCACCCGCGTCGTCGCCACCTCCCTCGCGATGCTCCTCGGCACTCCGAGCGAGCAGACCGTTGAGAACACCGACACCCTGCTGCGCTACCGCTACGCGCCTGTCCCGCCCGAGTCGAAAAACGGCGTGATCGACATGACCTTCACCTTCGACAACGCCACCGGCCAACTCCAGCGCCTCAACGGCCGTTCCCCCGTCGGCCAGATTGCATTTAACTTCGAAAAGCCTCCCGCCACGGTCCCTGCGTCGCCGAATCCATAGCACCCGCCGCTCGCCCCTTGCCTCACACCGCGCCACCGCCCCACGCTCGCCCCATGAATTTGCGCCTCGCCACCGAAGCCGATCTCCCGGCCATCGTCGCGATCTACAACAGTGTCATCGGCGGCCGCATGGTCACGGCCGACCTCGAGCCCGTCACCGTTGAAAGCCGCCGCGCCTGGTTCGCCGCCCACCAAGTTCCCCGCCGCCCGCTTTGGGTTCTCACCGATCCCGCCGTCGCCGACGTCATCTACGCCTGGGCCAGCTTCGATTCGATTTACCCCCGCGCCGCCTACGACGGCACCGTCATGGTCGCCCTCTACCTCGCCGAGTCCCACCGCGGTCGCGGCCTCGGCGGCTGGCTCGTCGAAGAACTCATCGCCCGCGCTCCCGCCCACGGCGTCCACACCCTCACCGGCTACATTTTCGGCCACAACGAACCCAGCCTCCGCCTTTTCCGCCGCCACGGTTTTACCCAATGGGCGCATCTCCCCCGCGTCGCCGTCCTCGACGGCGTCGAGCGCGACCTGATCATCCTAGGCCGCCGCGTCGCGCCGTAGCCGCCGGGTTTCCGCCCGAAAGGTAGCGTCGGGACCTCCGGGCCCGACGGTTGGGGAGCCCCTCTCAGTTCCCCGTCTTCGTCCCCGGCCCCACATTCCGCCGCCCACCCGGTGCCCCCTCCGGCCGACGCGGTGCCGGCGGCACCTCCGTCGGCAACTGATCCGCACACAGCTCCAGAATCTCAATCGCCAACAACCCCGCCTGCGCCGCTCCGTTCGTCCCGACCCGCGCCGACTCATCGAGCGGATTGAGCACCTCCGGCCCCTCGATCCGCTGCGTCGGCGCCCCACTCGCGCGAAAGCCCCCGCCAAACCCACCGCCCCCGAGCGCGCGTTTCGCGAACGCCACATTCTTCGTCTTATAGTAAACATAGGCCGCCAGCCGGTCCGGCCGCGCATAGCGCGCGTCATCATCGCCCTCCGTCCCCGTCTGCATGTCCTGCCGGATCACGTCCGCCGTCGCCGTCGTGAGCCGACAAAATTGCAGCCACAGTTTATCCCAGCGCGGATCATCCAACATCTCGCCCAGCTCGATCGCGACTTCGCCGCCGCCCATGATCGTCGCGAGGTTGTAGTCACCCGCTACGGCGGACAGCTGAAACAGCCGGTTGGTTTTGGGATCATAGCCAAAGACCAGATTTTTCCCCGTCTTCATCCCGAGCGGCATCGCCGCGAGGCTGTCCACGCCCGCGAGAATCTTGTCCCGCCATTTCGTGTCTCCGGTGCGTTCCCACTCCGTCATCCAGTTCCCCACGAAGCCGAACCAATCCGGCCCGAGCCTCACCCGTCCCGGCGCGATCTTCTTCTCCGCCTCGGTCGCCGGTTGCGCCAACCGCATCGGATCGAGCTCCGTCGCCGCGTAGTCCGCGATGGTCATCTCGCGCATGATGTCACCCACGCGCTCATCCGTCGTAAGGTAATAATAAAAACGCCGGTAAGCCGCCTGACTGATCCGCGCTTCCTTCGCGCCGCAACCCCAGTGCCGCACATTGTGCCGCGAGCCGAGCCCCGCGAAGCGTCCGAGATGATAGCAATCCACTTCGCCCGTGTGCCGCGTCATCGCCTCGGCCAACCGGAAAATATCCGCGCGCCCCGTCCTCAAAAACGAATACCACAGCCACATATCTGTCCCGAGTTCGGAATTATCCCACGCCATCCCGCCGAGGTCATAGCGCCACACATGGCGGTCGGCGTCGTAGCTGTGCATGAAGTCGCCGAAATCCCAGAATCCATACCAGCGGTGCTGCTCCACCGCCTTCTGATAATAGGCGAGCGTCTCATCGAGCCCTTCCTCGATGGATTTCTTAAACGGCGTCGAACGATCCGGCAGGCTCCAAAGCCCAAACGCCCGCGCATCGTGTAAAACCTGCGGCGCACACACCAATACCGGCGGCTCCCGCCCCGCCGCCGCCTGCCCAGCCGTTTCCGTTTTCGTCGGCACCGCCGCGCTCGGAAAGAGCATAAGCTCGCTCGTGCGCGCGACGCCGGTCGCGATGCTAAAGCCCGGTTGCACGTCTTCATAGACCGCTTCGAGCCCGTGTGCTTTGATGTCGTAGTGTCGCAGATCCATCGCCGGCGCATCCGGCGTCCATAGCCACACCGTCAGCTCCGCCGCAGCCGACGCCGCACCCCGCACGTCGAGCGCCGCCGGGTAAGACTGCCAGAAATTCTTCAGGCTCACCGCCAGCCCGCCGCTCACATCGCCCACAAACACCAACCCCGACGCCCGCCGCCCCGCGCCCGCCGGAATCCACGCGCTCTGCGGATTCGTGCGCTTCTCGATGGTGAACCCATCCGCATTCGGCTGCACCAGTCGGAACGAATCCCACACCGCCCACTGCTCCAGCAGGTTTTTCCCGCGCGCGTTGACCTCCGCGATGTTCGGCACCCGCCGTCCCGCGAGCTGGTCGGGATAAATATCCGCGCCATCCGCCTTCGCCACAAATCGCCCCTGCCGGCCCGCCGCCGGCTGGATCGGCTCCGCCCACAGTCCCGCGCCTTCGCCCGAGAAACGCACATGCCGGTTTTGCACTTCCTCCCGCATCGGCACGGCGAACCGCACCCCCAGCCCGCTGATAAAATCTTTCTCCTGATCTCCGTCGAAAATAAACGTATGCACCATCCGCACCGCCTCCACGCCCGCCGAGAAATACAGCCGCACCGTAAACGGCAGCCAGTCGCGTCCGCCGCGCACCGCGCGATGCATACCCTCGATCTTGACGACTGCCCGCACCGGCCCCGCCTGCTCCAGCGTCACGCGCCCGATCTCGCTCACAAACCGCTCCTCGCGCACCGCCCCCGTCGCCGCGTAGTCCGACCGGTCCGCCGTCATCGCGACCAACTGCCCGTCGCGCGCCACGATGCGCCCGTCGATCTTCAAAAATTCTATAAACGCCTTCCCGCTCCCCGCCACGTGGCATTGGAGCACGCCCGTATCGATACTCACGCCGCCCGCATCCTGCGTCGCCGTCAACGGCACCGCCGGCGCCAACGCCGTGCCCTTGCCCAGTTGCAACGGCCCGACCAACTCCGGCCCGCCGCTCACTGCGACGCCCAGCCATTTCACCGAACCGTCCGGCCACACCGCCAGCGGCCACGTCTGCGCCGGCACCGCCGCCCCGTCCGCCGCCTTCGCCGCCAGCGCATCCCCGCGCTGCCACGCGCCCTTTTTGAACGGCACCCCGAAACTCACCCCCGCCTTCACCGCCGGCGCCTTCTGATCCAGCCAATTCACCGTCACTTCCGCTGCCGGGAGCAGTGACCACGACGCGCACGCGAGAGCGAGATAACGAAAGAAAGAAATCTTCATAGTAGAGGTAGGGGTAATTTTAGAGGAGGCCAACGCCGAGTGAGACGAAGCCCTATCCCCGAGGATGCGCAAACCCACCCCCGGCCGGCCTCCCGCAATCACAGACAGTCCGAACCACAATTCCGCGACTCCGCCTTGCGCCTAAACACCTCGCGCGCCCACTCTCACCCACCCATGAAACTCTACCGTCGTTTCTTTCTTCTTCCGCTCGCCAGCATGACCGTCCTCACCGCCTCCGCCCAACTCGCCCTCAATTCCGCCCAGCCTCCCGTGACGGCGAAAAAGCCCAAAGACGTCACCGTCCACGGCGACACCCGCACCGACGACTACTTCTGGCTCCGCGAAAAGGAAAACCCCGCCGTCCGCGCCCACCTCGAAGCCGAGAACGCCTACACCGATGCCGTCATGGCGCCGACCAAAGCCCTCCAGGAAAAACTCTACGCCGAGATGCTCGGCCGCATCAAAGAAACCGACTCCGCCCCACCCGTCCTCCGCCGCGGCCACTGGTATTACACCCGCACCGAGCAGGGAAAACAGTATGCCATCTACGCCCGCCGCGCCGGCAAGATCGACGCCCCCGAACAGATCACCCTCGACGTCAACCAACTCGCCACCGGCCTCAAATACATGGCCGTCGGCGCCTACAAGGTCAGCGACGATTCCCAACTTCTCGCCTACACCACCGACAACACCGGCTACCGCCAATATACTCTCTACCTCAAAAATCTCGCGACCAACGAAACCCGCGCCCTCGGCGTCGAGCGCGTCACCTCCCTCGAATGGTCCGCCGACAACCAGTCGCTCTTTTTCGTCCAAGAAGACCCCGTCTCCAAACGCTCCTACCGCTTCGGCCGCCTCGACTTGAAGTCCGGCGCCACCACCTGGCTCTACGAGGAGAAAGACGACCTCTACGACCTCGGCGTCTCCCGCTCCCGCGAGGGCGCCTGGCTCTTCGCCACCAGCGAAAGCAAAACCACCACCGAGATCCGCGCGCTCTCCGCCGCCACCCCCGCCGCCGATTGGCGCGTCATCGTCCCGCGCCGGACCGACATTGAAACCCGCGCCGACTACCGCGACGGCCTCTTCTATTTTCGCACCAACGACGGCGCGAAAAATTTCCGCATCGTCACCGCCCCCGTCGCTGCCCCGGAGCCCGCGCACTGGACCGAGTTCGTCCCGCACAACCCCGCCGTGAAGCTCGACGATTTCGACCTCTTCACGACCCACACCGTCCTCAGCGAACGCGAAGACGGCCTCACCCACCTCCGCGTCATCGACGACAAAGCCAAGACCAGCCACCGCATCGCCACCCCCGAACCCGTTTACGAAATCTCCCTCGAAAACAATCCCGAGGCAGCCACCACCGCGATCCGCTTCACCTATCAGTCGCTCGTCACGCCGCGCTCCATCGTCAGCTACGACCTCGCCACCAAGGCCCGCACTGTCCTCAAACAGCAGGAAATCCCCAGCGGCTACGACGCCTCGAAATACGCCAGCGAACGCATCTGGGCCACCGCCGCCGACGGCACCAAGGTCCCCATGTCCGTCGTCTACCGCAAAGACCTCCGCCGCGCCGGCCCGCAGCCGCTCTATCTCTACGCCTACGGCAGCTACGGCATCAGCATGCCCGTCTCGTTCAACACCTCGCGCCTCAGCCTACTCGACCGCGGCGTCGTCTTCGTGATCGCCCACATCCGCGGCGGCGGCGAGTTCGGCGA
>JANXLP010000352.1 GCA_025355125.1 Opitutaceae bacterium
CGGCTTTGCGTTTCGCGCGCCAGCGCAGCGGGGGATTTTCCAGGCCGGAGCCCCCGGCGGCTGCGCCTCGCGCAACGCTCGGCTCCGCCACCGCGGGCTCCGGCCTGGAGGGTTGGGCTGTGCTCTTCTCTGGGACTTGACTGGACATCGGATTCATGGGCTTTCGGGTTCACTGTCCCGTGTCCAAGGAAATCGGTGGCGATATATCGTTAGTGGGAGCAACCGAGAACCGGCCCAACCCTTGCCAGACCCTTGCCAAAATGCTCGATTTCCCTGCTTTTTCCTGCACTTTCTTGCACGTCACATGAAAAACACAGAACGCGCTAAAACGCTTCTGTCAGAGGAGGCAGAGGGAGAAACCGGGAAAATTCTGGTTTTTGCGGAGTCGGCCCGTAGGGGTTCAAATCCCACCCGGCCCACCAAGTCTGACCGCAAAAAAAATTCGGTAGTGAGGGGCGGCTTTATTTGAGCGTCGTATCGAAGAGCTGAAACGCGGCCTCGCGCTGGGCGGCGGGGAAGTCGTGGTCGCAGTCGGGGTGGGCGACGCGGAGTTGGTCGGTGGCACCGAAGAGGGCGTAGATTTCGCGGGCAGCGGCGGTCATGCGATCCACGGATTGCCAGCGGAAATTGGAGTCGCGCAGCGGTGCGCTGATGAAGACCGGGCGGGGCGCGAGCGCGGCGAGGAGGCCGTCGAAGTCGAAGGGGATTTCATGGAGCCTCCCGGCGTAGGCGGCAAGGCGCGGCATGTAGCGCTCCTGGCACCAGCCTTTGCCGGCGGCCCAGACGGCGGGTTTGGCGTCATAGTAGTCGAGAAACGAATCGAAGCCGCAGCTCGACACCACGGCGGTGAGGCGCGGTTCAAACACGGCGGTGTAGATGGAATTGTGGCCGCCGAGCGAGTGGCCGATCACACCGTAGCCCGTGCGTTTTACGAAAGGCAGCGACGCGAGCACGTCGAGCGCGCGGGTGTTGTCCCAGATGGCTTTCATGGTGCCGCTGGCGTAGCCGAGGCCGGCGAGGTCGGGGGTGTAGCCGGCGAGATGGGGGTAGGCGGGGGCGATGGTGACGTAGCCGAGGGCGGCGAGTTCGCTGGCGTAGGGGGGATATTTTGTCGCGCCGAGGCCGACCACGACGCCGACGCCGGTGACGTTGTCGGTGGGATGAAGGCAGAGGACGGCGGGAAACGGCGCGGCGTGAGCGGCGAGCGCGGCCTTTGGAATGCAGAGATAAGCGGGCGTGCGGCTGCCGGGTTCTGATTGGAACGTAATGTGGCGAACGACGTAAGTGCCGCGGTCGCTTTCTTCTTCGATGCGGACGTCGAGGGCGACGCGCTTGCCGGAGGTCGCGCCGGGAAACGGCCCCATCACGGTCTCCACGCCTCGCACGATTTCGGCGCGACGTTGCCGCCAGTCGGTGATGGTGCGCACGGGCAAGGTGGCGCCGGTGGTATCGCGATAGAGCAGGAGTTTTTCGCGGGGAAGCGGCGCGGGTTCGGCTGCTTGGAGTGCGGCGAGTAAAATCGAGAGAAGAACGAGCGGGTGGGGCTTCATAGGGCAACGGGAGCGCGCGCGGGCGAACATCGTGTGAAGCGCGGAGGTTAGGCAGGTTTTGCGCGTGGGAACAAGGGTGGTGGGAATGAAAACGCCGGAAAATTCCCGGTCTCGCTTTGTCGCGACTCGCGTGGTCTGGAAAAGATGAAGGCCGTCTACCCCTAGACGGCCTTCTGACCTGAACCTAACACCAAACAAACCTTTGAACTACATGGGGGAAGACGCCGGTGGGGTAAAAGCGTTCAATCTAAAGTGTGCCAGTTGTGTGACGGTTTTGGGTTTTGCGGACCGTGCTGCGTTCGACGACTGACGGCAGGATAAATGAGAATCACGCCCCGTGTGATCAGGTCGTGGCGGACCCGGTTTTCCTCATGCCCTGACCGATCTTGCGGCTGATACCAATCGCCCGATCGTTTTGTATCTTGTAGGGCTCGACCTTGGTCGATGCCTACGTCGCGGGCCAGCGAGCACGGCGCGGACCAAGTTCCGGCCCTACGGGTAAAAGCACCGGGCGATTGGTATGATGTTTACACGGTGGCGGTGCATCCCCTCGAGAAATTGACGGATCAGCCCGCGAGTCCGGGCGTCGTCATTGTTCGATGTTTTCGGGGTTAATCCGAAGCAGGCCCGGGGCGCGCGTTCACTTCGCGGGGGGCGGCGAGCGTCCAGGTGCATTCGTCGAAAAACGGGCGGCCTGCGAGGGTGGCGGTGGCTCTGATTTGGTTTTTTCCGGGCGCGAGGCGGACGGCGGGCCAGCGGATGATGTGATCGGCGCCGGCGGGTTTCGCGCCGAGTGACTGGCC
>JANXLP010000371.1 GCA_025355125.1 Opitutaceae bacterium
CCGCGCTGCCGGCGGCGAAGGGGAAGGCGCCGGACTGCGTCGCGGCGGCGGCGATGGCGGTGGCGTCAACCGAGGTGCTCCAGGCGGCGTTTTGGAACACCGCGGTGCTGCCCGAGAAGAGCGTGAGCTGGGGACGGGCGAGCAGATCGGTGAGGCCGAACGCGGCGAGCGCGGGACCGGCGGCGCGGATGAGGACGCGCTTGGGAAGCGTGCCGCCAATGATGAGGCCGGAGATGAGCGTCTCGTTACCGGTGCCGGCGATGGCGCGGGTGGAAAGGTTGATGAGGTTCTGGCCGGCCGTGGCGGCGGAGAGGTCGTAGATCTCGATCATGCCCACGCCGGCGGCACCCGCGCCGGCGCTGATGAACGTGCTGTAGCCGCCGGGGGCGAGCGTGGTGAGAATCGCGGAGTCGGCGCTGCCCGCGCCGAAGGCAAACGCGCCGGAGGCGGCGGCGGCGGTCGCGATCGCGGCGGAGTTGGTCGCAGTGGTCCAGCCGGTGTTGGTCGCGATGACGGTGTTGCCGCGATAGAGATCGAGCTTGGGCGCGGTGAGCGTGCCGGTGACACCGAGGGCGCCGAGGGTCGGACCGGCGGCGCGGATGAGCACGGGCTTCGGCGTGGTGCCGGCGATCGTGAAGCCGGCGATGGCGATGTCGCTGCCGTTGGCGGCGCGGACGCGGGAGGAGAGATTGACGAGACGCTGGGCGACGGGATCGCCGGCGGAGAGGCCGGTGCCGGTGGTGAGGTTGACGGCGAGGTCGTCGATGCGCCAGTTGGCGGTGCTGGTGCCGGCGTTGCCCGCACCGTTGAAGCCGTAGAGGCGGAAGGTGACGGGGGCGGCGGCGGCGGCGCTCACGACAGGAAGAAAAGTCGGTGTGATGATGGTCCACACGCTGGTGTTGGCGAGCGGGCCGCTGGAGATGAGCGCGGCGTCGCCCGAGCCGTTGACGGCGAAAAGCGCGTAGGCCTGCGGGCCGGTGCCGGTGCTGCGCGCACCGAAGCTGAGGCCGGTGATGGAGAGCTGGCGACCGGCGGCGGGGGTGAGCGTGAATTCGAAAAATGCGGAGCCGCCTTCGGCGAGATTGAGCGCGCCCACGCGGGCGGCGGCGCCGGCGTTGGAGGTGCCGCTGACGCCGGTGTAGCCGCTGGAAACGGAAACCGTGGTGAGCGTGAGCGTGGTGCCATTGTTGTTACGCTGGACGACCGTGCCGCCGGTGACATCCGCAGGAAGGCCGCTCTTCGGCTCGGCGGCGACGAAGTCCCACAGCACGGGGGGCGGCGGTGTGACGGTTACGCTGAGAGCGATGGTCGTGCTGGTGGCGGTGCCGAGGCTGTTGGTGATGACGACATCGTAGCTGCCGGAGTCGGCGGCGGTCGTGGCGGGGAGCGTGAGCGTGGCGGAGGTGGCGCTGGCGTTGCCGGTGATGGCGACGCCGGCTTTGCGCCACTGGTAGGTGAAGGGGCCGCTGCCGCTGGCGATGACAGAGAGCGTGGCGGTGCCGCCGGGCGTGACGGTTTGCGCGGCGGGCGCGGTGGCGATACTGGGGGCAGCGGGCGTGACGGCGAGGAGTGCGGCGGCGCTGGTGACGGAGCTAACGGAATTCGTGACGACGACATCGTAGCTGGCGACGTCGGCAGCCTGCGCGTTGGTGAGGGTGAGCGTGGCGGCGGTCGCGGTGGGGTTCGAGGTGACGGAGATATTCACGCCGGCCTTGCGCCATTGATAGAGGAGCGTGGGCGAACCGCTGGTGACGACGGCGAAGGTGGCGGTGGTGCCGGCGGAGACGGTGCGCGCGGCGGGCGGCGTCACGACGACGGGCGGCAGGCCGGTGATAACGAGAGGAACAGCCGCGCTGGTGATGGAGCCGACGGCGTTTTTGATGACGACGGAGTAGTTGCCCGCGTCGGTGGCCTTGAGATTCGTGAGCGTCAGCGTGACGGCGGTGGCGCCGGTGAGTTCGACCTCATCGCGGGACCATTGGTAGGTGAGGGTCGCATCGCCGGCGGCGACGACGGTGAAGGAGGCGTTGCCACCGACGGCGGCGGTCTGCGCGGAAGGCTGGGTGGTGACGGTGGGCGAACCGACGGCGGCGGCGCCATCGACTTTGGCGCGGAGGGCGGTGGCGATGGTGGCGGTGAGTTCGCTGAAGAACGTGTAGCCGGTGTCGGCCTGGATCTGCGCGGCGGTGGTGATGTAGTTCTGCCACGGGTTGCTGCGGACGCCGGCGATGTTGGGGATCTTGATGGCGATGACGCGCGTGGTGGCGGTGATGCGGCTGAGGGCGGTGCCGCTGCCGTTGGGGACGACGACGGCGATCTTCCAGGTGTAGCCGGCGACGGCGACGCCGCTGGCGATGGTGGTGCCGGAGAAACCGCTGGGGCCGGAGATGATGAGGACTTCGTTGCCGGCGGCGGCGAGCGTGCGGCACTCGCCCTCGAAGTTGGCCCAGACGCCCTGGTTGTTGTCGGGCGCCTGCGGGATCATGTTGGACATGAAAAACGTGACCTCGTTATCGGCGGCGGTGATGGTGCGGTCGCCGGAGGGGCACATGTGGCCGCGGTCGAAACCGGAGCCGGAATAGTCGGTGGTGAGGACCTGGTAAAAGCCGGTGGGCAGCGTCGTGTCCTGGAAAAAATTATCGGAGCGGCCGGAGGTGCCGGTGTCGGCGGTAGTGAGATTCCAGCTCACCCAGTTGGGCTCACGCGTGGTGTTGTTGTAAGCGAGGGTGTATTGGGCGCGCGGGATGAGGTAGTTCGTCGTCGCGGTGGCGACCTCCGTCGCGCCGCTGGGATTGCCGAGCTGACTTTGGAGGGCGGTGCCGATCGTCGCGCGGGCGACAGCGGCGAGTTGGAGAACGGCCAGGGTGACGAGGACAAGACGGCGGCGCAGGGAACTCATACGCCGAAGGTGGCGCGGGCGGCGCGAGGAATGCAACAACGGGGATGGCGGCACGGGAAACGAATGAGAGACGGACACGACTCTTGCGCGGCGGCGGCCAATGAGGTTACTCCCTTCGACGAAATGATGAACCGCATTTTCATCGCGCTGCTCGTCGTCTTCGCGGGCGTTTGGATCTGGTCCTCGGTGATGTTTCGTCGCCAAGTCGCGGAGGATGACGTGTTCTACGCCGCGCGTGTCGCACCGTATCTGGAGGAAACGCGGCGACAGTCCGCAGACCTCGAGCGAGTATTACAGGAACGAAAACAAGGGAAACAGGCCCCGTTTTCCGTCCGCAAAGCGGAGGGAAAGGCACCCTTAGAAGAAACGGTGGAGCGCATGAACACACGGTTCGGGTATCAATTGATCGGCATCCGGGCCCAAATGGGACTCGGCGCCACTTTCATCGCGTGGATGATCACGTCGCAGATTCAGGCCGCCGTTCGCCGCCGCCGATTTTCTTCGCCCGACCGCCCCGCTGCCGCCAACGCCGGGTATTTGGTCGGAGATCTCGTGCGGCTTAAACGGTCGTTTACAGCCAAAGCCCCAGGAGGGCCAATGGCGCCGGAGATTCAGGTCGATGGCGAACGCGCCGTGGTGGTTTTTCGGCACTATGCCTTTGTGACTTCATTCGTCCGAAATCCCGCCCAAGATCGCGTGGAGATACCATTCGGTGATTTGCTCGTCGGCGTCACCCTCCACGGCAAGGGCAGGATCTTCCTACAACTCCGCACGACCCGGGGGGAAATTCTGATCAACGACGTCGTGCATCCTTTTCTTACCCTCATCCAACTGCTCTTGGATATCGTTGAATTAAACCGCACCTCACCGGAGACATATCGGGCGGCACTGGCCCGCGAACCGCAGTTGCGCACGCCATGGTATGGTTGGGCGCTGATCGCGGTCGCGGCGTTCGCCGTGATCGGGTGGTTTTGGTTAATACTCTGAAGCGAGTGCGGGTCTGGTCTGCGACCAGAGCGTCGCACAGCAAAAGCGAAGGATTCACAAGCGGGCCGCGATAAGAATTCAGCGCGTCGGTTGACGCGAGACGGGCGGAGGAGGACGGATCGCGACGTTTTCGTGGACCAAACTAATGGCGACGCACCCGGCGGATGCGGAGCGGATCGCGGCGCTGTGGGCGCTGATCCCGGAGGTCGTCCCGAGCTATTGGCAGAATCGCGGGCGGTCTAAATAAGCGGTGGCGGGGTTCGGCGATCCCGCCCTACAGGAAAGCTCGGCCGTGACGAACTACGGGCGGGCGGGTGACCAGCGCACGGTGTCGGCGATCAGGCCGGGAGTCAGGGCGGTCACGGTGACGGTGCTGTCGGCGCCGGCGGTGAAAGAGAAGCGGCCGAGCGGGTGCCAGCGGGCGGGCGCAGCGGCGGCGGGCGTGGACATGGGTGTGGATTCGGGCGCGGGCGTGACGTGAGTTTCGCCCGTGGCGTGGCGGATGGTGTAGCGCGCGGCGGGGGCGCCGGCGGGGAGCCAGACGCTGACTTCGTAGTCGCCGGCGCGCGGGAGGATTGGGGTCCAGCGCGCGGCGGCGGTGGGGTCGGTCGATTGCTGGACGGTGGCGCCGTAGCGGTCGGGGGCGGTGTCGGTGGCGTTCCAGGTGCCGGCGAGGATTTGGAAATCTACGCTCGTGCTGGGGACGATCACCTCGGCGGGCGCGGCGAGGGCGCGGACGGAGGCGAAGGCGGGTTCGAGGCCGGCGGCGGCGATGATGGCGCGGGCGGGTTCGGGCCAGCGAGTCTGGTCTCCGCCGGTAGCGAGGAGGCGGACGGGCTCGACGACGTTGTCCGGGCCGTCGTTGCGGTGGGCGACGGTGTCGGCGAAATTGTGATCGAGGCGGTTGCCGTGGATGTTCGGGTTCCAGAGGTGGAGCCAGCGCGGGACTTCGGCGATGACGTTGTCATGCCAGTGCGTGCCCTCGGTGAACTGATCGGGGTAGAGGGCGGCGCCGGCTTTCTTGCGATCATCGGGCGGCAACATGCGCTCGACGTAATTATGGGAAATCTCGGAGCCGAGCTGGCGATCCGTGGTGTAGAGGCCGCCGCCGTCGTCGAGCCGGCGCAGGAAGTTGCTCACGCGGTTGTGGGTGATCCGATTCGCGCGCGACTCGGGCGGAGCGGACGGACTGCCCCAACCCCAGCCCTGGCTGATCGGAGTGTAGGGGATGGCGACGATTTCGTTGTGCGTGATGAGCGAGGCGTCGGTGTAATAACCGAGGATCGCGACGGAGCCGAAGTAGTCTTCGCCGATGTGGGCGAGGAAGTTGTTCGCGATGCGGTTGCGGCGGAGGAAGAGGCGCGGATTAGCGGGGCGCGCGGCGTCTTCGCCGAGTTCGATGCCACCGGCGGCGAGATCGAAGAAGGAATTTCCTTCGATGACATTGTCGTTGCCGCCGTGCGTGAAGACGATGCCGGCGCCGCCGAGGCGGGCAAAGCGGTTGCCGCGAACGACGATGTGGTCGGCGGTCTCGGCTTGGAATGCGGCGGGGATGCGGTCCTTGCGCTGGTTGTGGCGGTATTGCGGATCGACGGCGGCGGCGAGATCGGCGGGCACGAGGGAGTTGGCCTGCACATCGACGAAGCCGTGACGATTCGGGCGGGTCCAGCCGGCGTGGGCGAAGGTGAGGCCCTCGAAGCGCAGGTGGTGCACGGGAGCATCGGGGCGACCGGCGAGGACGATGATATTCTCGAGTTCAGGGCGGACGACGCGCGCGGACGAGAGGTCTTCGCCGGGGCGCGGACGGTAGCGGAGGATACCGGCGGTGCGATCGAGGAAGAATTCGCCAGGGGCGTCGAGGAACTCGCGGGCGTTCTCGAGCCAGTAATGTTTTTCGAGATAGACGCGGTCGCCCTGCGGTTGGTTGACGATGGCATCCCATTCACCGGGGGCGATCACGGCGCGGGTGATTTCGGGGGCGGCGGTGTCGGCGAGGCGGGCGAGGCGGAGGCGTTTGTGCATCCACGCGATGAGGACGGAAAATTCGACTTCGTTGGGGCGGAGGGTGAGGCCGGCGAGCTGGGCGCGGGGGACGTCGAAGCCGCCGGACTGTTTCTCGGCGGTGAAGGTGTAGGTGAGGCCGAGGTTGGGCGTGCGGGCGCGGATGGCGCGGCGGTCGTCGATCCAGAGTTGGCGGAAGTCCACATCGCGGCCGACATCGGCGCGGAAAACGCCATCAGCTTCGCGGGTCCAGCCGGTGATCGCGCGGCCGCCGTCGAGCAGGACCGTGGCGCCGGGAGTGGCGCGGTAGATGACGTCGAAACCGTTTTCGCCGGAATCGGCGGCGTCGAAGCGGACGGGAGCGGCGAGCGCGTAGGCGCCGGCGCGGAGTTCGACGACGAGATCGCCGCGAATGTCTTGGGCCGCGAGGTAGGCGCGCACGGCGAGGCGGGCGCGGTCGAGCGTGGCGAAAGGTTTTACTGCGCTGCCTTCGGCGGTGTCGGCGCCGAGCGGCGGGGGCGCGACGTGGAAGGTGCGTTCGACGGCGGCGGGGAGCGTGGCGGTGAGCGCGAAGAGCAGGAGGATCGAAAGGACGCGGCGGCTCATGCGGCGACGGGGTTGGCCGCGAGCCGCGGGCGGGCGCGCCAGAGCATGAGCGCGGCGAGCGGGTGCAGGCACGCGAGGCCGGCGAAGACCGGGATGTAGCCGGCGCGTTCGATGAGCGGGCCGGCGACGAGGTTCATGATGAGGCCGCCGCTGGCGCCGACGGCGCCAAGCAGACCGGCGATGGTGGCGGCGGAGTTTTTCGGGAAAACATCGGCGACGAGCAGGCCCTGGCCGAAGAACCAAATCTGGCAGACGATGGCGACGACCGAGATCATCACGATGGCCCACGGGATCGACGGGGCGAAGGTGGTGAACGCGCCCACGGGCGCGAAGAGCGCGGCGGCGGCGAACATCGTGACGCGCACGCGCACCGGGGAATAACCACAGGCGACGAAGTAGTCGGTGGTGCGACCGGTGGCCATGACGAAGGCGGACGCGACGAAGGACGGAATCCAACCGATCCAGCCGAGCTGCGGAAGGGAGACGCCGAGTTTCTCCTGCATGTAGCCGGGCAGCCAGAAGAGGTGAAAATACCAGACCGGATCGGTGAGCGCGCGGGCGGCGAGGAGGAGCCAGACGCGGCGATCCTGGAGAATCACGCGCATGGGCGGCGGGGGCGCGGCGGCGGGCTCATTGTCGCCGGGAAACGTAGGCGGGTTGCGGTCGGCGAACCACCATGCGAGCGCGAGCGCGAGGCCGACTATGCCCGGCAGAATGAAGGCGAGGTGCCAGTTCCACCAACCGGTGAGCGCGGCGACGAGCGGCGGCGCGATGATGGCGCCGACGGTGGTGCACGGGCTGAGCAGACTCCACGCGAAGGCGCGGCGCTCTTTCGGGAACCACGTCATCATGATGCGCTGGATGGCGGGAAACGCTCCGGGCTCGGCGGCACCGAGGAGGGCGCGCGAGGCGGCGAGTTGGCCGAAGTTCTGCGCGAGGCCGCTGAAGATGTTCGCCACCGACCACATGGCGGCGAAGGCGCTGAGGCTGGCGCGGGTGCCGAAGCGGTCCACGAGGCGGCCGCTGATGACGTAGAACACGATGTAGGGCCCCATGAACGCGGTCACGAGCCACGAGTAATGGATGTCGGTGAGGGCGAACTCAGTCTTCAGCGTGGCCTTGAGGATCGAGAGCGTCTGGCGATCGAGATAGTTGAGCAGGCCGATGCCGAAGAGCAGGGCGAGTAGCAGCCAACTACGGCGGCCTAGGCGGGGGGAAGACATGGGAAAACGGTGCGACGCGGGGCGGGGAGCCGGGCACGAGCCAAACGGGAGGCGGAGGCGGGGCAAACCACGGGCTTGCTGAAACCGTTCAGCGGGCGGGCGCGACGGCCGGGGCGCGCTCGTGCCAGTCGCCGCGGATCTGCACGCTCTGCGGGTGGTCGGGCAGGCCGAAGGTGCGGCTCTGTTCGAGACCGGTCACGAGATCGACAGCGGCGCGGGCGGCGAGGTCGTAGCGCTGTTGGAGGCCGGGGAGCGCGAGGGGGTCGCCGGCCTGCCAGTTGGCGCACCAGACGCGACCGGCGGCGCGAAGTTTTTCGAGGCGCGGGGTGGCGATCTCGCCCCACATCTCGCGGCGGAGGAGAAGCACGCCGTCGGGATCGTGCGTGCGCAGCCACGCGGGGAATTCGCGCGGGCCCTGGCGGTCGAGCACGTAGATGAGGCCGCGGGCCTTGGCCTCGGCGGGGTGGTGCGTCATGAAGGCGGCCTTCACGGCGCTGTCGGTGCGAAGATTGATCTCCTCGGTGAGAACGATGGCGGGGCGCGTGGCGCCGTGCGCGGTCATGCGTTGGAGGCATTCGCAGACGGCGTGGTAGTGATCATGCGCGACGCGGTGCAGCTCGACCGGCCAGCGCGCGTGGCCGAGGACGACGCAGGCGAAGCGTTCCCACTCGAGCGGATAGTCGGCGGTCACGCCCTCGATGCTGGGGGAAAAAATAACGCTGCTGATGCCGCGGGCTCGGAGGATGCCGGAGAGGCGCGTGCCGCTCAGGCGGTCTTCGGCGGGCCAGAATTCCTCGAGCTGGTAGCCGCGCAACTGGGCGCGGGCGGCGGCGCCTTCCCGCAGGCTCACAAAAAAATCGTCAGCGCGCGTCTGCGCCCGCGTGCCCTGCATCCACACGAGGGCGATGCGGCTCGACGAGTGGACGGCGCGGCCGCGACCGATGTGCGCCATGAGCGCGGAGATCTGCGGGTCGGGGCGGTAGCCGAGCTTGGCCGCGATCGCCTGGATGCGGCGGCAGGTGACGACGGGAATGCTCGGGTGGTTGCGCAGCGCGTAGGAGACGGTCGAGACGGCGACGTCGGCCTTTTCGGCGATGTGCTTGATCGTGACGCGGGGTGGCGGAGGCATCGACTGAACGATTTCAGCCGTTCGCAACCGCAGAGCGCAAGCTCCGGTGCGGAATGAGGGCGAGATCAGGGCGCGACCGAGCCGAGGATGAGCGCGCCGCCGAGCGTGAGGTGATGCGCGGCGTAGGGCTGCGCGTCGCCGACGGCGGGGCGGCCGGCCTTGGCTTTGATGGCGATCTTGTCGAGGGCGGTGCCGATGTGTTCGACACGCACACGGTGCGGGCCGTCGGCGAGTTCCTGCGGGTAGAACCAGGAGCGTTGGCGGCAGAAGGTCGGGCTCACGTAGGAATCGAAAAACGTGTCGGTGACCGGCGGAAGGTCGTCCACGGTGACGCGGAATTCGCCGCTGTCGGGCGAAGCAATCCCGAGAAGACCGAAGCGACGGCCGTGAAAAGTGAAGGTGACCGACGCGCCGGGTTTGGTCGCGCGCCAGACGGGCGGGAGCAGGTGCTTGGTCGCGCCGCGGAGTTGCGCGTCGTCGAGGGCGAGTTGCGTCCAATCGCCGGCGGGCGCGAGATCGGCGAAGAGGCGGAGGGCGGCGTGTTCCCAGTTGTCGGCGTGCAGCGGCGGCGGGAACGCGTGCGGGGCGGTCGAGGGCGCGGAAAGCAATTCGGGCAGCGAGCGCTCGATGACGTTGAAATAAATCGCGTGGCCGGCGGGCGTGGGGTGGACGCCGTCGAGGGAAAAAGTGCGCGCGGGGTCGGCGGTGGCGGGAGCAGCGGCAGCTTTGAAGTCGAGTGTGCCGACGGTGACGCGCGCCGCGATTTCGACGCCGAGGTGGATCGACGGGATGCCGTAGTGCGCGGCGACCGTTTCCATGGCGCGGGCGGCAGGCGGGAATTTGCCGGCCTGCAAATCGGCAAGGCCGGGCGTGGAGACGGTATAGACGAAGCAGATATCGGTGCGGGGATTAGCGCGCCAGGTCTGGCGGACGATGCCCTCGATGGTGCGCTCGATGCGGGCGGGAGGCGTGGCGGCGTCGTTGACGGCGAACTCGATGAAGAGGAGATCGGGCCGGTGGCGCAGCGCATCGTAGCCGAGGCGGCAGGCGCCGAGATCGGAACCGGTGCCGGGCAGGCTGGCGGGGATTTCCGTGACGGTGAGTTTGGGGAAACGAGCGCGGAGATGCGCGGTGGTGAGCGGGCGCCAGCCCTCGGCGGCGGTGATGCTGCCGCCGAAGTAAGCTACGCGAAGTTCGCCGGATGCCGCGGACGCGCGCGCGGCGAGTTGCGGCAGGCCGGAGCGGACATGCAACTCGGGCTCGGCGGCGGCGAGAACGGTGAGACTGGCGAGCAGCGCGACGAAGAGGCGGCAGCGGGCGAACATGGCGAACTCAGGCACCGTAGGCGCGGGCTTCGAAGACGCGAGCGTGGTCGAGGCCGTGCGTGAATTTCACGACGAGACGCAGGGTGCGGGCGGTGATCGGCGCGGCGAAGCGGTGCACGCGTTTGCGGAGGAGATTGTCGGTGATGGCGACGACGGGGTGGCCATCGAGGAGGAGTTCGTAGTCGCAGACGAGCTCAGGCTGGGCGGCGCGGATCATTTTGCGCGTCGTCGAATCACTGGCGCTGAGGGTGAGTTCGCGGTCGAGGCCGGAGTCGAAGGTTAGATGGATTTCTTGCAGCGATTGCGGGGCGGTCCAGGTGAGTTCGAGCCACGCGGGGAGCGCGGTGGATTCCCAACGGTGCGTCGCGCCGTCGGCCCACGGGCCGAGGTGGGTGAAGAGTTCGCGGGTGTGGCCGTCGGCGACTTGGGCGGCGGCACCGCGGGGTGTTTCACCGGAGGCGGAGACACGGGCGGCGCGGGCGAGGTCGGCGGGGTCGGTGTTGGCGAGGCCGGGGAGAAAGGCGTCGTCGCGCAGCAGGCGTTGTTGGAGCGCGGCAAGTTCGACGGGCGCAAAATGCGCGGCGATGGAGCGCTCGCCAAGCGGCGCGGCGAGTGCGGCGGCGGTGCCGATCGCCTGGCCCATGACGGCGCAGGTGGCCATCACGCGCGTGCTGGCGAAGGCGACGTGCGTGGCGCTGATGTTGCGGCCGGCGAAAAAAAGATTGGCGACGTTGCGCGAGCAGAGCGAACGAAGCGGAATCGAGTAGAGATGCGGCAGGTTGACGTGATGGCAGGGCCACTCGTTGACCGCGTCGATGCCGCTGGGCGGGTGCAGGTCGAGCGGCCAGCCGCCGTAAGCGACGGTGTCGGGGAAAATGCGCGCGGCTTCGAGGTCTTGCTGCGTGAGGACGTGGGGACCAAGGAAGCGGCGTGACTCGCGCTTGCCGGGGAGCGCACCGACCCAGTCGAGGGCCCAGTGGGCGGAGTCGGGATGGTCGCCGGAATTTTTCACGTAGTCCCAAACACCGAGGGCGATGCGGAGGAGTTCGTGGCGAATGGCCGCGTTGTCCTTGAGCGTGTCGAGTTGGCCGCCCCACTCCGCCCACCAATAGCCGTATTCGTAGCTGTCGATGGCGCGGAGCTTGAATTCGTGCTTCTGGAACCGACGCACCCACGCGGGGGCGCGAAACGGTTGGGGCGTGTCGTGGCGGCGCGCGGTGAAGAGGATCGAGCTGCCGAGCGTTTGGCAGTCGGCCACGTCGAGGGCGAGCGGTTCACCGTAGGTAGATTTGGCCTCGCGGCCGACGGTGAAGTCGGCGCCGGCCTCGACGCCGAGGCGGCCGTCGCCGGAGCAGTCGGCAAACGTGTCCGCGTGGATCGTAAACGTATCCTCGGTGGACTGGCGCACAGCCTCGACGGAAACGATGCGGCGCTGGCCAGAGGGCAGCGTGACGGTGGCGCAGCCCGTGCAATCGGTGTCGAGGAGCAGCGTGATATTGGGCTCGGCGGTGACCTTTTCGTAGAGGAGAAGGTCCCACTGCGAATAGGAGCGGTGGGGATTGCGGGCGGCGTCTTCGAGGCGGAATTCCTCAATGAGGCCGGTCTCGCGGGCGCCGGGGCGGCGGCCGTGGAAATCGGCGCCGACGGCGTGCATCTTGATCTCGCTGGAGGCGTTGCCGCCGAGCACGGAGCGATCCTGGATCAGCACGACGCGGCGGCCGTTGCGCGCGGCGGCGAGCGCGGCGCAGACGCCGGCGAGGCCGCCGCCGACGACGACAAAATCGGGGTGAAGTTCGTGGCGAGTCATGCGAAAGCGGGTAGCGGACGGTGCGGGGCAGGCATCGGGGATAGGCGCACTATCCGCGGGCGGAATCCGGGCGGCGACAGGATGCGCACTGAAATCGCTCAGTGAACGGAGGCGGCGGGTGAAGCCGAAATCAGGGTTGAGGGAGGATTTTTTGCAGGGCGGCAAACCAAGTCGCGGCCATTTTTTCGGCACCGCGTTCGTTGGGATGCACGTGGTCGGCGACGGTGTCGGTGCGCCAGTCGAAGCCGGCGGCCTGATCCACGAGGAATACTCGTTGCGCGGGCGTGTCGAGGCGCGCGGCGAGTTGTGCGAGGGCGGCGTTGAGCGCGGGAAGATAGGAATATTTGGGCAACTTGCCGGCGGGGATGACCTGCGCGAGGAGGACGGTGACGCGGGGATTGGTCGTGCGGAAGGCGGCGATGAGTTGCTCCGTGGCGGCGACGATGCCGGGCACGGGGTTCTCCTCGATGGTGTGGTTGTGGCCGCTGTGCAGGAGGACGATGTCGGCGGGGTGTTGCTGGAAATGCGCGGGGACATTGGCGGCGAGATACTCGGTGTTCTTGCCGCCGTAGCCCTCGTGGGCGAGCGGGCCGACGGGCGACGGCGTGGTGCGCGTGCCCACGAAGGTGGCGCGGTAACCGGCGGCGGCGAGTTTCGCGCGGAGCGGTTCGCGGTAGCAGGAAAACGTGGCGCCGCCCTCGGTGATCGAGTCGCCCACGGCCATGATGCGCGGCGGGGAAGCGGCTTCGGCTGCGACAACGTGACCGCAGAGCAGGACAAAGAGAATTAACAGGGGACGGGTAAACACGGGGAAGTCTGACACCATGGGAACGAAACGCCGGGCCGCGACCCGGGCCACGCTGAAATCGCTCGGTCGTGGAGTCAGGCGCGGAGCACACTGAGCGATTTCAGTAACTGGGCCGTTCCTTCGGTCCGGACGGAGGCGCATACGGAAGCAGACCCCGCGATTACCCCCAGTTGATCCGACCCGGCACGACTCCGCGCACCGCCAGCGACGCGTGTCTGCCCCTTCGACTCCGACTGAGACCCGGATTGCGGGCCCGAACCGTAACCTCAATGAACCCAGTCAGCCCAAAATGAAAACCCACCGACCCGCTTTCGCCACCCTCCCCTTCGCGGCGCTCATGTTAGCCGGATTCCATTCCGCTGCGGCCCAAGTGGCGCCCGCATCCAATTCCGCGCCCGACGGGAGCATTGAACCCATCAAACTCTCGGCGTTCGAGGTGCGCAGCGCGAAAGACTCCGCCTACGTCGCCGACAAGTCCGTCGCGACCACCGGCTTCGCGGCCGACCTCGCCAAAATCCCCCTCGCGATTAATGTCGTGACGGCGCAGTTCCTCGAAGACACCGGCGGCACCGGTTTCAACGGCGTCGCCAACTACCAGGCGGCTTTCACGACCGACCAGGGCGGCATGGAAAACGGCAGCCGCAATTCGGCGGGCATCGACCCGACGGTCAGCGCGGTGACGGGCGGCGAGCCGCTGCGCACACGCCTTCGCGGCCAGCCGATCAATGTCAGCCAGCGCAACGGCCTCCCGATGAAGTTTGGTTTTGGCACCGAGAGCGTCGATCGCGTCGAAGTCGCGCGCGGCCCGATGTCAGTTTTCATCGGCGGCTCCACGCTCGGCGGCGTGATGAACCTCGTCACCGAAAAACCCTCCTTCACGCCCGGCATCAAGCTCGGCACCAAGGTGGACTCGAACGAGAGCTATCAATTCCGCGCCGATGTCACCGGCCCGATCATCAAGGACAAGTTGGCCTACCGCGTGATCGCGCTCTACAGCGACGACAACACCTGGCGCGACTACAGCAATTCGACCACGATGTTCATCAATCCGCAGGTGACCTGGCGGCCCTTCCGCAACCTGACCACGCGCCTCGAATACGCGCACCGCGATCTCAGCGGCAACATGGTGAGCAACTCGATGCAATCGACGGACAACTACCAGCGCGACTACACCGCGCCGCCGCAGGCGCTGCTCGATCTCGGGAAAACCCGCGCCGGCGCGCTCGCGGGCATCGCCTACACCGTGGACGAATATCGCACGCGCATCGCGCGCACCTTCGCCAACTGGCGCCTGGACAAATTCACGGTGGACGGTCGCTGGCGCTCGCTCGGCGAGGGCGAGAGCTTCACCGCCGGCGACTGGGCCGGCGGCTACGACGCCAATCATTTCGGCTCCCGCGATCCCTTCTCCTCGAAGTATGATCTCATCGAGAGCGAGACCAACCTGATCGCCACCGACTGGCTTGAGCTGCGCGTGCTCGGCCGCTGGGCCGACCAGCACAGCAACACGGTCTTCTTCAGCAATGCCCTGCGCCGCTATCCCGATGGCAGCACGCCGTTGCTCTCGGCCACCACCACGGCGACGAAGCGCCAGGAAATTCCGTTGAACGGCAAGATCGAGGCCGTGCTCACGAAGGAATTCCTCAAGATCAACCACAAGCTCCTGCTCGGCTACGAGGCTGCCTACAACCAGGCCTGGTCGGTGAACCCCACTCTGGATTTCACCAAGCTAACGGCCGTGGCGGCTTCGCCCAACGTCATCGGCTCGCCGGCGACGCTGACGGCGGCGAACATTCTCAACTACTTCGATCCGCGCGTGCATGCCGTGCCCAACTACGAAACGGTGCTCACGTGGAACGATGAAACGCTGGCCCCGGGGCTCAATGCCCAGAGCTACTCACGCACCTTTCCCGAGGCCGGTTATATCGCCTACAGCGGCAGCTTCTGGCAGGACCGCCTGACGGCCTTCGCGGGCTACCGCAACAGCATCATCCAGCAAGGCTCTTGGAACCTGGATCGCAATCGCACCCACCTCATCAAATTCCTCGATACGGCCAAAACTTCCACGCAGTCCAACACGCTGGGCCTCGTCTTCGAGCCGTTCAAGGGCCTCAATTTCTACGTGAGCCAGAACATCGGCACGGAAGCCGTGCCCGCCGGCTCGCTGATCAATGCCGCCTCGGGCTTCACCGCGCTCGTGACCACGGAGGAGCGCGCCGCGAATCCCGTGCCCGATCTCGAAGGCACCGGCCGCGAGGCCGGTCTCAAGGTGGAACTCCTCGACCGCAAACTGATCGGCCGCATCGGCGTGTTCGATCTCTCCCGTCACAACACCGTGATCATCGACAATGAGCGCACCGCGACCGACCCGCGCAACGTCGGCACGGCGGTGGACCCGAATACGGCAACGCAAAACCTCGCCCAGACCGCCAAGGTCCAGTGGAACCGCACGATTGATGGCAATCGCTCCAGCGGTGTTGAACTCGGCCTCACCTGGATGCCGAATCGCAATTACACCATGACGTTTGAAGCCAGCCATCTCTGGACCAACAAACTCACGCTCTCGAAGCCGCTCGCGGGCACGGCCGCGACCGCGGCCTCCATGATCGACTACGCGATCCTCAACGGTCGCCCGCTCGACAACACCCCGGACGACACCCTGCGTGTCTGGCAGAAATACAGCTTCACCGAAGGCCAGTTGAAGAGCGGTTGGGTGGGCTTCGGTATCCGGGCCCAGACCTCCCTGATGCCCCTCGCCAGCAACTCTTCCTGGGGCACGGTGCTGCCCGGTTGGACCGCCCTCGACGCCGCGCTCGGCTACACCGTCAACGTGTTCGCCCGACCGATCGGGCTGCAGCTCAACGTTGAGAATCTCACTGACAAGCTCTACTCGGCCGGCGGTCGCACCTGGTCCAACCCGCGCACCATCACGCTTCAGGCCACGGCGCGCTTCTAAGAGGGCGTCTAAAAAGGTCTCCGATCTGGTCCGTCGTGGCATGGGCGTCCCGCCCATGTTCCTAACCCACGGGCGGGACGCCCGTGCCACTTTCGATCCGCCGCAGGCAACCCTACCTTTTTAGACGCCCTCTCAGTCGTTCTACATATTGTCACCGTGCACAGCGGAAGCCCTCGCGGCTTCCGCTGCCTTTTTTTTAACCCATGCCCATTCTCACCCGAGCGGAATACATCATCGGCGATCTCTGCGTGCGCTATCTCGCGCCCGACGATCGGCCCGATGCGTGGGGCCTGTCGATTCTACCGGCGAGTATGCGCGAAACAACCGTCACCCCGCGCGAGCACGTGGACACGCCCGCCGTGCGCGGCCTGCCCGCGCCGTGGAATACCCTCCGTGCGTGGGAAGTGGATTCACTCGTCCACGTGCATGTCGCCGGTGAAGCCTATTCCGGCGGCTACGCGCAGGGACGCACGTTGCGCAACTCCGCCTCCACGCAGTCGCTCGCCGTGCGCGATCACGTCCGCAAATCGCGCGACGGTCGCACGGTGCTGCGCACGACGCTCGTCGCCGCGTGCGGTTTGGTCTGCGTGCACGAACTGATCGTCGATGAAGCGGCTGGCTTTCTAGAGATCCAAACTACTGCTGAGAACCCAACGGATCGCCCGCTCACGCTGGAGTTCCTGAGTGCGTTTTCCCTCGGTGGTATCACGCCGTTTGCGGCCGATGACGCACGCAACCGACTTTGGACGCATCGGTTCCGCAGCGCGTGGAGCGCTGAGGGCCGACACGAAGCGCGCACGGTGGAGGACCTGCTCCTCGAACGCTCATGGACCGGTCACGGCGTGCGCACGGAACGTTTTGGCCAAACCGGATCGTTGCCCGTCAACGGCTGGTTTCCCGTCATCGGCCTCGAAGACCGCACGGCGGGCGTCACTTGGCTCGCCCAACTCGCCACGCCCGGCACGTGGCAGCTCGAATTCTACCGCCGCGCCGATCAACTCGCGCTCGGCGGTGGCGGCGGCGACCGACTCAACGGCGAGTGGCTAAAAACGCTCCGGCCCGGCGAACGTTTCTCCGCCCCACCCGCGCTCCTCACCGTCGTCGCCGGCGGCATCGACGAGGCCTGCGACCGGCTGACCTTCGCCCAGCGTCGCCACCTCCGCACGCAACCTCCGGCCGAACACGCGCTGCCCGTGGTGTTCAACGAATGGTGTTCCTCGTGGGGCCGGCCCACGCACGACAGCATCGTGCGTCTCGCCGATCGGCTCGCGGGCACGGGCGTCACCTACCTCGTGATCGACGACGGCTGGGCCGAGCGCCCCGGCGATGCGTTTCAGCAAAACGGCGACTGGATCGTAAACCGCCGTGCGTTTCCCGACGGGTTGCGCGCCACCGCCGCTGCGATCCGCGCGCGCGGGTTGGTGCCGGGCATCTGGTTCGAATTCGAAGCGGTCAATCCCGGCTCGGCCGCGTGGCATGAAACGGCGCACCAACTCCACCGCGATGGCCTGCCGCTGCAGGCGGGTAACCGGCGATTCTGGGATTTCCGCGATCCGTGGGTGCACGAGTTTCTCGCGACGCGCGTGCTCGGGCTGCTCCGCGACTCCGGCTTCGGCTATCTCAAGGTGGACTGTAACGACTCCACCGGCCCCGGCTGCGACGGCCCGGAATCCCCGGGAGAAAACCTCCGCCAACACCTCGCCGGCGTGCAACGGTTCTTCGCGCGGCTGCGCGCAGAGTTGCCGGACCTCGTCATCGAAAACTGCTCCTCTGGCGGGCACCGGCTGGAGCCGTCGATGATGGCGTTGACCGCGATGAGTTCATTTTCCGACGCGCACGAGACGCCGGACATTCCGTTGATCGCCGCCGATCTGAACCGCCTCGTGTGCGCGCCGCAGAAACAAATCTGGGCCGTGCTCCGGCGCGACGACTCGCACCAACGTCTCGGCTACTCGCTCGCCGCCACGTTTCTCGGTCGCATGTGCCTTTCGGGCGATTTGGCCGAGCTTGATGCCGGCGCGGCGCAGTTCGTGCACGAGGGCATCACTTTCTATCGCGACGTCGCACCGATCATTCGCGACGGCACGTTCCGCTGCGTGCGCTCGGCCATGGACAACCCATCGAACTTGTCGCCGACCGGACAGCAGATCGTGGTCATCACCGCACACGAGCAGTGGCAATGTCTGGTCGTGTGGCACCGCTTCGCAGGCGACCACGCGCCGTTCGACGTAGTTCTGCCGAGCGGCTCCACCTGGCGCCTCGCGCGCGCGTGGGGCGGAGCCGCCGACAGCCCGGAGGTTGCAGCCGGTCATCTGCGCTGGACCGGAGCAGCAGCGTGGTCGGGCGGCGGATTTCTTTTGGAAGCAGTCCGCATGACGACGTGAGCAGCTAGCGCGCCGCGTCGGAGGCGTGGAGTTGCAGCAGATCCCATTTGTTGCCGTAGAGATCGCGAAAGACCGCCACCGTGCCGTAGCTTTCGACGCGCGGCTCCTCGAGGAATTCAACACCACGGGCTTTAAAGGCCGCGTGATCGCGGGCGAAATCGTCGGTGTGTAAAAAGAGAAACACCCGGCCGCCGGCCTGATGGCCGACTGCGGCGAGTTCGATGTCGTTTTTCGCGCGGGCGAGGAGGAGGCAGACGCCAGCGTCGAGCGCGGACTCGGGCGCAGACGCGGACGCAGGCGGCGCGACGAGCACCCAGCGTTTGCGGGGCTCGAGCGGGGTATCTTCGACGAGCCGGAAGCCGAGGGTTCGCGTGTAATAGGCGATGGCCTCGTCGTAATCGCGGACGAGGAGCGAGACGGTGCCGATGCGTTGAGACATGGCGAAAACGGGAAGCGATAGCGGGGGTGCTGGCGAGAATTTGCGCGGGAGAAATAGGTGAGTCTAGCGACCCGCGCACGGCCTACAGGACGGGTGAGCTGGACCGATGCTCGAACTCCCCTGCCGTGCCTTTGACGCCGCATTCAGGCCACGTGAAACGTGGTCTAGCCAAACAAACCTCCGGTCTCGCCCGGCCTTTCCCGCACTTGGCTGAACTGCCGCAACTCCTCCATCGCCGCCCCTTCATCGCGAAACCGATAAAACACCGCCTCGCCTAGCAGACAATAGTTCCACTCGCGCCCACCGCGCTGCTCCGGAGGCAGGCCGTTCACCCGCTGGCACCACGCAACGGCTGCACGTTGCTTCCGCACCACATCTGCCTGCGTGAGCATTCCGTGCGCCTTTGTTTCGGTGAGATAGATTCCCGTCTCCGTCCGCACCAAAAAATCCGGCGAGTAAAACCCCGGCAGCCCGCTTTCCTTCACGTAGCGCAAGCGCATGAACAGATGCTTTTGCTCATTCACTTTGCAGAACGCCCCGACCGTCGCGTCGCGATTCGCCTGCTCTATGAACGCCAGTTCAAACCCGCCGTTGCGCGAGGGAAACGGCAATCGCTCGTAGATGCACTTCGCGACCGCAAGCGAGCTGGTCTCGCGCACGTTCAGCTTCGCCACCTCCGACAACCGCCGCGGCAGCACTTCTGCGGGCGCACTCGTCTCCGTCGCTGTGAGTTCGGGCAGCCTGCGGCCAAACTCGCGGATGATATGGTTCGCCACCGGATCGAGCTTCAATAACCACCAGCTCTCTTCCTCTTGCGGAGCGAACTCCCCGCCAAACAACCTCGCCCGAATAAATTCATCTACCCAGCCCGCCAGCGTCGGAAGGTTCACCTGGAGATAGGGAAACGCGCTGATGTTGGCGAAGACGTTGCTGCTCCCTGTGACCGGCGCGCTCAGGCTCTCCGCGATGCGTCGCGCGATCCGACTGAGAAAATCATTGTAACCCGTCGCCGTCATGATGCCGCCGTCCACCCGGTAGTCGCCGAACTGCGTCCCCGTTTGCACATCGCGCGAGCGGAACACGTCGCCTTGGCCGATCTGTTTTTTCAACGCGACCAGCGCCATCGGAAACACCTCCAGCGTCATCACGTCGAGCGGTCGTTGCACCAGCTCCTCGTCCTGCTCGCGCATCACCACCGGCACCGCGAAATCGAATTTCTCGAACCCCTCGCGCAGCCCGACCGAAATCAAATCGCCCGTGCTGCGCGCCGTCTCGTCCTTGCTCGCGCCCCACGCAAACTCGTAGCCCTCGCTGCGCAGTTGCTCGTAGAACTCTGCAAACGCCGGGTGCTCCACCACGCTCAGCACGTCGATCATGCTCGAGGGTTCCTGTCCGTTGCGGATGCGTTCGCGGTTCTCCCGCTTCTGCTCCTCGAATTCGTTGCCGCGCCACATCAAGCGCAGTCCGCGTCCGACCGTCTGCTCCAGCAGGATCTTCGCGCCCGTCGTCCGCAGCGGCACGATCACGCAGATGTTATTCACGTCAAAACCCTCGCGCAGCATCAGCACGCTCACGACCACGCGCGGCTTCGCGTGCGCATCCATGTCGAAAAGGCGCTCGCGCAGCTCCCCCCGGTCGTCCTCCGACAACTCGCCCGAGCGCTTCGAATCCACGCGCAAAATCTCCTCCGCGCTCAAACCGAGATCGCGCAGAAACGCCTCCACCAGCGGCGTCACCGTCGTGTCCTCGCAGATCACGAGCATCTTCGGGCACCGCGTCGGATCGAGCGCGGCAAAGTCCGTCTCCAGTTTCATCAGCTTCGCGAGTCCCGCGCGCAGCATGATGCGCTGCCCCTCGGCCAACACGGGATTGCCGTGCTCGTCGCGGTCGGGCTTGAACTGCAATTCGTCGTTGGCCAGCGCGCCGAGCTCACGCCGCTTGTCGAGCACGAGCGACTTCACCAGCCCCGCCCGCATCGCCGCCCGCGGGTCGAAGTCCGCGATGATGTGCCAGAAAAAGACCGCCTTCGCCTGCTTGCCCGCGCCGACTTGATTGTAGGGCGTCGCTGAAAAATCCAGTTGCACGAATCGCCGCCCCTTCGTCTCCGCGATCAGCCGCAGACTTTTCTGCCACTCCACTTCCGTGATCTCGCCTTCGCTGCGCACTTCGTGGATGTGATGCGCCTCGTCGTTGAACACCACCAGCCCCGGCAGCTCGCGCAAATAGTGCAGCACGCTCCCGCGCTCGAATCTCCGGTTCAGCATCTCCAGCGAATTCCCGGCGCTCGTGCCCGGCGAGAGCGGCAACACCGCCGCCGCGACGTCCTTCGCGTCCGGCGCGAGGCCGGGCGTTTCCAGCTCCGCCTCGGGCTCGATTTCCTCGCCTGCATCGACCAGCGCGTGCCAGTTGCAGATGCCGATCAATCCGCCCGCCGTCACTTTTCGCCCGAGGTCTTCCTTCGCGCACACGTTGCCCTGCACGAAACGAAACACTTCCTCGCGATACGCATCGGGCACGAACAGCTCGGCGTTCTTCGCCAAATCCGACGTCGCCCAATCCGGCTGACCGCCGCGCACCTTCCCGCAAAACGCATCGAGCAGCCGCTGGTAAACGATCAGTCCCGGCGCCACGATCAGGAAGTTCTTCGTGAACCGCGCGTCGTCCGGCGCGCGCGCCGCATTGAGCACCTGCCAGTAGAGCAGCGCCTGGAGCACCCAAGTCTTCCCCGTGCCCGTCGCCATCTTCAGACAATACTTCGGATGCCCGCTCTGCATCACTTCCTCCATCCGCCGCGCCGTCAGATAGTCCTCGGCGGCGAGTCGCTCATAGAGTTCCGAAAGCGTGGCCGCGCCCAGCACCTCGTGCGCGTAGATCGTGTGGAGAATCGCCTGCCGTTGCCCGTCGTGGAAATTGATCGCCCGCGCATCCTGACATTCCTGCTGAAACCACCAGCGCAACAAATCCGCCGTCACCGGCGTGACCTTTTCCAAGATCGGCGCGCTCCCCGTTTCGAGCCCGGCGCACTCCGCCAGAATCACGGGATGGAGCGCACGCACCAGCGGCGAGGGAGAACTGATCGTGGGCAGCGTCATGGCTGAAAGCGGGGGGTTGTCATCCGGGCAAAGGTGGGCCTAGTTAGCGGCATGAAGAAAGATGCCGTCGTGGTGATTGACCCGGAAATCATGAGCGGCGAACCGTGTTTCGCTGGCACCCGCGTCCCGGTGCGGGCGCTGCTGGATTACATCGAGGGTGGCGACACGCTCGACGAATTCCTGGCGCAATACCCCACCGTCTCGCGCCAGCTCGCCATCGCCTTTCTCGAACAGGCCAGCGAACGCCTGCTCGCCAGCGTCTAAATGCGCATCCTGCTCGACGAGTGCCTGCCCAAGGATTTGGCGCGGGAGCTTCCGGGCCACACCGTCAAAACGGTCCCGCAATCCGGTTGGTCCAGCATCAGCAACGGCCAGCTCCTCGGTCTCATCGCGGACTCCGGCAACTTCGATCTGTTCCTGACGGTGGACAAGCGGTTGCCTCAAGAGAACAAAGTTTCGTCGCTGCCCTTCGCCATCGTCGTGCTGCGCGCCAAATCCAACCGCGTGATTCATATTTTCCCCTTCGCCCCGGAAATCCTGCGCCGCCTCGCCGAATTCCAACCCGGCCACGTTTACGTGCTCACGCAGCCCGACTGAACACGTCGCGGCCCGAAGGTTGCGCGCCTTTCCACCTCCGAGATTGGCTGTTTCCATCGCAGAAACGGCCTTTGAAACGCGGAGGACGCGGAGAGCGCGGAGGAGGAAATTTTCTCTGGCACACGGAGGCTCCACCACCCTTCCGGTGAGTCTCTCCTGCGCGGCGCTTGTTCTTTTCATTCTCCGCGTCCTCCGCGCTCTCCGCGTTTCAACTGCCTTTTTCAGGTTCATCCGTGGTTAAACGTCCTTGATGACCTCGGCCTCGAAGCCGAACACGCCCATCACCCGCACGCACACGCGGCGCGGGCCGGCCTTCACCGGCAGTCCGCTCAGTTGCGCCTTGGTCACCACGTGGAGCGGGTCGTGATCGTCATCCTCGCTGACGTTGCCCCGGTAGTCCTGCCACACAGAGCGAAACACCTCGCCATCGTAGTCCGGGTCCACGCTCCAATACTCGATCAGCGCCAGCGGATCGCGGTCCGCCACCGCGCGCAGCCGCTCCTTGTCCTTCGCCTCCAGATTCAGCGCGTCGGGCGAGAGCAGCACGTAGTTGGCGAGTTCCACCGTGAGCACTTCGCCGCTGGGCAGTGTCTTCCGTCCGATCAGTTTCACCGTCACGTATTGCAACGACGAGAAACGCACTTCGCTCGCCGTGAGCTTCTCGCCCTTCTTTTTCAACCGGTCGAGCAGGTCGGGCGGGATGACCAACACCTCCAACTTCGGATCGTTCAGCCCCGCGACCACGTGGCCGATGTCCGCCGTGAAATTCCAGCCGAGCACCACCACCCTGTCCCAACCGCCCAGATGCGACGCCCGCCACTCCAGCGCCCGCCGCAGTGTGCCGAGTCCCGTGAGCGTCTGCGGCGAATCCACGACGACGAGCGTGCGCGGCGCGACCTTGCCGAGATTGCGACCGGGATTGTCCTCCGGCGCGAACGGCAACGCGCCGTAGAGCCTGAGGACGATCCCCGCCAAATCGCCCACGCGAAATTTTTTGCCGAGCGTGGAGCGCGCCGCCTCCACCTGATAATCGCCGATGGCCTGATAGAAAAACGGCTGCGCGTTCTGGTCGATGAGCCGCTTCCGCATGATCATGCACGCCGGCTTGCCGAGATCGGAAGTGACCCAACGCCGCCCGAGCCGCTCCGCCACCGCCGCCGTCGTGCCCGAACCGCCGAAGAAATCGGCGACGCGGGAGCCTTCGTTGGAGGACGACTTGATGATCCTCTCGATGAGCGCTGTTGGCTTTTGAGTGTCGTATCCCACTCTTTCCTCGGCCTGTGAGTTTGCTGCGGAAATATCGCTGAAAACATCGCCGATCACGACTCCGGGCATCTCATCTAAATACCGTTTATAGCGTGGAACAGCCCCTAAACTTGGCTGCACCACTCTCCCTTCCACAATCAGCCTTTCCATTTTTTCTTTCGAGTAGCGCCAGTAACGAGTCACTCCCATTAGCTCGTATCTGGGATGACCTCTGCTCCCCGCTCCCGGAGCCGTTAAATTATCGAGCATGAATCTACGGCCGGTTTTGTCTCGATTGTTATACTTAGATTCGATGTAGGACGCTTCGTAGCTCGTGAACGGCTGGTGGAAGTGCGGTCTCGCCCGCGCATTTTTTGCGAAATAGAAGATGGTGTCGTGAATTCTTGCCCAATTGAACGCTCCTTGGACGTAGTCGTTCTTCGTAGTCGTGCGCTTCCAGACGATTTCATTCACTGAATTCTCGCGTCCGAAAATCTCATCCATCGCGATTTTGACGTAGTGAGCGACATGCCAATCCAAGTGGACATAAATTGAGCCCTTATCCGAAAGGAATTCCCGCATCAGGCACAGCCGCGGCACGATCATCGCGAGGTAGCTCGCCGTTCCGTCAACCCACGTGTCCGAGTAAGCGAACTGCTCGATCACCGTCGGCT